>CALAJG010000155.1 GCA_937923375.1 uncultured Leucothrix sp. | reverse complement strand
TTTCTGGCAACATCTGCTTCCGGTAAAACGTATTCATTCATGAGTCGGCTCCTTAATCACATCCCAAATTAAGCGGGGATCGAAGGAATGAGCAGCAATCATGGTCAGTATTACCACGGCAGCAAAGCACAGTGCTCCCATGCCGGGCGTGACTCTGGCAACGGTTCCAAATTGCACTAGTGCAACCAAGATACCGATCACAAAGATGTCGATCATCGACCAGCGGCCAATGAATTCAGTGAATCGATAAACTTGTGTCCGTTCGACCGGCCGCCAAGTGGAACGCAATCTCACACTTATCAGTAGACCAAATAACGTCAGCAATTTTGCAATGGGTATAACGATACTAGCGACAAATATTAGCAGTGCCAGTGGCCACATCCCCGCACCAACCAAACTTAACACGCCCGACATAATATTATCGGGCTTACCATCACCCCAAAGCACCACAGTCATAATCGGTAAGGTGTTGGCCGGGACGTATAAGATCATTGCAGCGATGACCAATGCCCAAGTTTTACTGATGCTATTAGGAATCCGCGAGTGGATGACTGAGCCGCAAACATGACAGTGCATCTGCAATGCTAAATCTGCTCTTGAGTCATCAAGACAGGCGCGATTCAAACTGTGACAAAAATTACAGGAAATCAAACCAGCCTCACGTGCAGTGATCATTTTGCATGCTTCCGCAGGTGATCCCAAACATCCTCTGGATTTAAGATGATGCTAAGGATTGTGAGGGTAAGAATTAACAGAAGAAATGCGTAGAGTGAAACTCCGACATAAAGCTCCGTAATATCCACTAACTTTACTGCGGCAACGATGAGTGCCAGTAAAAATATCTCTAACATTCCCCAGGCATCAGTGCTGCGTAAAAAGCGAAACATAGGTGCAATCCAATGTGAATAGTGATCCATACGAATTGACAGCAGCACATAGATTGTTCCGCAAAGGCTAAATAACGGAAACAGGATTGTTGTAAATAACATCAACATGCCTAAGAATGGCATTTCAGCTTCGAAAAGAGACAAGGTGGCAGAAAACAAGGTTCCGTGCTGCATAACACCCAAAGCCTTAAGGGAAACTAACGGGAACATATTAGCGACAATAAAAAGGATTAACCCCGTGATTGAAAAGGCTAAACTCCGTTCTAGAGACATCACGTGACGTCGTTTTAGGAGTGCTTTGCATCGTTGGCAACGGGCTACTTCACGGTTTTTTAAAATCGGGATGTACTGAAGAAGATCGCACTCGTGGCAGGCCCGAGCCGTCCTATAGTCCAGACCCCCTGTCTCATAACGCATCATAATGGAATTATTTTCATTGTCTGTTTTCCGCAACAGTTTAGCACAATGTTTCGTTGAATTCAGACAGCATCGCTAGGCGGTAGTTCTTTAATTAACCATTCTTGAAATTATTAGAAGCAGATTATTGATGCGTCTCAGACCTTCGCTTTCAATTGCTGGACTCCCAAGCACTAAGAATCAATACTAACGTTGTTAAACGCAGGGACGTATACCGATAAAACCATAAGAAAAAACCGACTTGACCTCTTTACATGCTCTGCCATACTTAGATCAGAAGTGCTTCGTGTGCTAGATTGACTGATGAAATCTATCAATAATAAATAATTGGGCAATCCGTTCGCCCTCACACAGCTGTTACCGGATTATGCCCGCTGAAATATCGCCACAAACCAACGCTTACAGCAACTCTGAAATACGACAAGGCATTAACAATTCTGCCAAAATCGCATTTGCCTGCGCACTTGCTTCCGCGATCGCCTTTTTTGTTGCTTACCTATCTCAGATAAGCACAATTTCAGCAGAAATACCATGGACGTTTAACACTCAATGGGTACCCCGTCTCGGTGTAGAACTAGCCTTCCGCGTCGATGGACTAAGCTTGCTTTTTGGCTTACTAATTAGCGGCATCGGCATATTAGTAGTCATTTATTCCTATGGGTATTTTAAAGCCCATAAAAGCCATGATCGCCTGCAGTGGCTATTGCTTGCGTTTATGCTTTCAATGCTTGGGCTTGTCTCGTCAGACAACATTATTCTGCTGTTTATTTTTTGGGAACTAACGACTATTACATCTTTTCTGTTGGTCGGTTTTGACCATGAGAATAGTAATGCACGACGCTCAGCACTTCAGGCCCTTTTAGTTACTGGTGGCGGAGGTCTTGCATTGCTGGTCGGGTTAATCATGCTGGCACAAGCATCCGGCACTTATCTCCTATCCGAGATCATTGCAGCTGGACCAGCGATTGCTGAGCACGAGCACTATCCAGTGATACTAACGCTCATATTACTAGGTGCTTTCACAAAATCGGCACAGTTTCCGTTTCATTTTTGGTTGCCCAATGCGATGGCTGCCCCCTCGCCAGTCAGTGCTTATTTGCACTCCGCGACCATGGTTAAAGCGGGTATTTACCTCATGATGAGGCTGCAGCCATCACTCGGCGGCACCGAAGAATGGTTCTATGCGCTTAGCATCGCCGGTGGAATCACCGCAGTGTGGTCATCCATGATGGCACTTAAACAGAATGATTTGAAACTGATGCTAGCATGGACAACTGTCATGGCGCTGGGGACCATCACGTTGTTTCTTGCTTCCAATTTACAAATCGCAGCACTGGCAGCAGTGACCTTTCTGGTTGTCCATGCCTTTTACAAGTGCGCGCTATTTTTAGTCATTGGTAACGTCGATAAAAGTACAGGAACAAGAGACTTCAATAAGTTGGGGTCGTTGGTCCGCTTCATGCCAATTACCACTGTCGGAGCGGTGCTTGCAGCACTATCAATGGCAGGGATTCCACCGTTTCTTGGATTCATCGGTAAAGAACTAAAGTATGAAGGCGCACTAGCGCTGGCTGAGCAACCGTGGTTGATAGTGGCAACTGCGGTAGCTGCAAATGCCATGATGGTTGCTATCGCACTAACCTTTATTTTCCGCGTATTTCTCGGGGGGCAATCAACCATCACCCGTGAGCCTAAAGAGGTTTCAGTGTTGATGTGGATCGGCCCAGTATTGTTAGCGACAGCGGGATTACTGAGCGGTATCTTCCCAGATTTAATCGCGCAGTCCTTCATACAACCAGCTGTTAGTAGCATTCTCGCTACAAGCTCAGAAGTCAAACTGTCGCTTTGGCACGGCGTAAATGGCCCATTGATACTCAGCGTAATCACCGTAGCGATCGGCACACTACTGTTTTTCAAACTTAACCTCGTCAGTCAGGCTATCAATAACTTAGTCGAAAAACTTCCTGTGATCAGTGATAACGCTTATGAAGTTCTTTTGAATGGCACTCAGTCATTGGCATCCGGGCTAACTAATCGTCTTCAAACCGGCTCATTAAGTCATTACCTCACCATTGTGTTTAGTGTTTTTGTGGTTTCTGTTACTGCTACTTTGCTCTATCAACCTGTCGCCATGAACTTTACAAACCTTACAGCAGTAACCCCACTCATTGCTCTAGTGGTGATATTTATGATGGGCGCTGCTTTAGTTCTGGCCTTCAGCAATACGCGGCTATTGTCGATCTGCGCACTTGGCGTTGTGGGCAGCGGTGTGGCTGTTCTGTTTCTCGTCTTTGGAGCCATTGACGTTGCCATTACCCAGTTGATGGTCGAGACATTATTTGTTGTGCTAATAGCAACGGTACTCATCAAACTACCTCGCTTTCCCGAGCAAAAGAATTCGGCCAAAGGACGTGGTTATCGTGATGCTTTCATAGCGATAGCTGCCGGGGTTGTGATGACCATTATTACCTTGGGAGTATCGCTGACTCCTTTGGATATGACGGTCACTGAGTTCTTTGAAGCGAACAGTCTGGTTAAGGCATATGGTCGCAACATCGTTAACGTCATTCTTGTTGATTTCCGTGCTCTCGATACCTTAGGTGAGGTTGCTGTGGTAGCGACAGCGGCAATGGCTGTTATTGCATTGGTTAAGGTTCGCGTACACCCACAAGGGCCTCACTCATGAACTCCTTAATTTTCAGTACAATCAGTCGTCTGCTGGTGGGGCTTATGTTGCTTTTTTCCGTGTTTCTACTTTGGCGCGGACACAACGAGCCGGGTGGAGGGTTCATTGGAGGGCTCGTCGCCGCCGCTGGAATTATCGTATATGGCTTAGCTGAAGGGCCTGCAATGATGCGCAAGCTGCTTCGGGTTAATCCTCGTACGCTGGTTTTGATAGGGCTCCTTACGGCTATGTTTGCGGGTATCCTGCCACTGCTTCAGGACAACGCGTTTTTAACAGGCATGTGGATGTTCATCGGTGCAACTGCAACAGATAAAGGCCTGGCACTTGGCACCCCACTCATATTTGACATCGGTGTTTATCTCGTCGTGGTTGGCGGTGTTGCTGGTATGGTCATCGCCTTGGAGGAAGAGCTCTAATGGAGATCCTTCTCAGCTTATTAGTTGGTGTACTGATGTCGGTCAGTGTTTGGATGCTACTGAGCCGAAACCTGGTGAAATTCCTGTTTGGGCTCGTTCTAATAAGCAACGTAGCCAATTTGATAATTTTCAAAGTGGGCGGACTTACCATGGGGGCTCCCCCGCTTATTGTTGACGGCATAGCCGCAGAATACGCTAATTCTTTGCCTCAGGCATTGGTACTAACCGCCATCGTCATTGGCTTCGGACTAGTCTCCTTTACACTGGTTCTGGCACTCAAAGCCTATCAAGCAATAGGTACTTTAAATGTTGATGAAATGACGCTAGCAGAAAAACGACAAGACCCTGACGATTCGAGTGAGCCATCATGAACGGGCTGCTAATCGCTTGTCTTCTGATCCCAATGATTACAGCGGCGGTCAGTTTTATCTCAACCAATAGCGCGAAGCTACGGGGCGCGACCAGTATTGCTGGCTCGGGTTTATTGCTAATGATTGCCATCATCTTGCTCTATCAAGTGGCAATCGGTGGTCCGGTATCAAACCAAATGGGAGGGTGGCAAGCCCCTATGGGCATCACCCTGATAGCCGATACCTTGAGCGCTATACTTATTGTGGTAACGGCCATTGTTGCGCTCAGCGTCAATATTTACGCCATAGGTGATATCTCAGAAGAAAGAATAGCCGGTGGCTTTTTCACGTTTCTGAATATGCTGATTGCAGGTGTAATGGGAGCGTTTCTTACGGGCGACCTGTTTAACCTATATGTGTGGTTCGAGGTCATGCTTATATCGTCTTTCGCCCTACTGGTGCTGGGTGGAAACAAAGTACAGCTTGATGGCGCGGTAAAGTACGTTGCCATCAATCTTATATCCACAGTGCTGCTGCTTACTGCAATCGGCTTGCTTTACGGACTGACCGGCACGCTAAACATGGCCGATTTATCAATGCGTGTGCCGCAGGTAGAAAATCAAGCATTAGTCGCCGTGGTCGCCGTATTATTTCTGATTGCATTCGGCATCAAGGCGGCTGTTTTCCCGCTGTACTTCTGGCTCCCTGCGTCATACCACACACTGCCGATAAGTGTTACTGCGGTATTTGCCGCGCTGATGACCAAGGTGGGCATCTATGCGTTGATGCGAACTTTCACCTTAATTTTCCCTGGTGAACATTCGGCAATCGATATGACACTTCTCTGCTTGGGTGTGTTAACTATGATTCTTGGTGTATTCGGCGCGATGACACACAGCGATATACGCCGTATTCTGGCTTTTCATGTTATTGGATCGATCGGTTTCATGTTGCTTGGCCTCGGGTTGGGTTCTGCACTGGCGATGGGGGCGGCCATCTTTTACATGGTGCATGGTATTTTGATCAAAGCCCTGTTGTTTATGATTGCCGGCATTATTGGAAAATTGGGCGGCAGTTTTGAACTGTCGCGCCTAGGTGGCCTGTATCAAGAACGGCCGGGATTCTCCATCTTATTTTTGCTGGCGGCGCTGTCGCTAATCGGTATTCCACCGCTTTCCGGTTTTTGGGCTAAGTTATTGATCATTGAGGCAGGCCTTCATCACGATGCGCCACTGATTATCACCTCGGTAATCCTGGTCAGCTTGTTAACGTTTATACCGCTGATTCGAATCTGGTCGGAGGCTTTCTGGAAACCTAAACCGTTAGATGTAGAACTGTTAAGCGCTGAGCAATCTAGCGATGAGCCATTGGATTCCAAGACACCTCCATCAGTAGCTACAGGTACTGAAGTAGTTGCACCAAGTATCTCACTGCCAAATAAGTATGCCTGGTTTCCTGTCATAGGCTTGTCTATTATCGTGTTACTGATTGGCTTTTTCCCCGGCAATCTGATCAAGCTTTCAGATTCTGCCGCAAAAAGTCTGATGAATCCTAGCACTTATTTAGATACAGTGTTACCAAACCGACCTTCTGTGAAAGCCAACGCAAATGAGGTACAGCAATAATGACGCCATTTGCCACCAACCTGATTCTAGCTTTTGTATGGGCCGCCCTGAATGGCGGTATTGGCCTGCCAAGTTTGCTGGTAGGTTTTCTGATTGGCTATCTCGTATTATTTATTTTGCAGCCTTTGCTTGGTAGTAGTCGATATTGTCGAAAGCTTTTTGATGGCACCTTGTTGACGCTCTATTTTATCTATGAGCTCATCAAATCCAGTTTGAAAGTTTCCTGGGATGTTCTGACACCAAAACATCGAAGTAAACCGGCATTAATCGCTGTCCCCATAGAAGCAAAAACTGATGCTGAAATAACCGTGCTCGCCAACCTTGTCTCGTTGACTCCGGGCTCACTATCGGTAGATATTAGTGAAGATCGCTCCCACTTACTTATTCATGCGTTATTTGTTGACGACCCTGAGGCGTTTAAAGAGGAATTGAAAAATGGGATGGAGAGACGAGTGCTGGAGGCGATGCGCTAATGGAGCTTGCAACTAATATCGCGCTGGCACTGACCGCTTTCGGCCTGATTGCTGGTTGTATACGAATGCTCAAGGGACCAACAGCGGCAGATAGGATTGTCGCATTAGACTTGGTCACCGTTTTACTGGTTGCCGTATCATCATTACTAGCGTTGCAGCTAGACAATGCAGCTTATCTGGACATAGGGCTGGCTCTGGGTTTGATCGGTTTTTTAGCGACCGTTGGTTTTGCACGCTACCTCGAAACAAGTACGCATATTCCTGTTAACGATGAAGAAGCGGCACAAGAGCTGGAAAATACAAAAGCTAAAAACCCTACGAGAGAGAAACTGTAATGAGTGACATGATCGTAAGTATTCTAATCGTTCTTGGTGGTGGTTTCGCAGCAGTCGCAGGCTTGGGTCTACTGAGACTTCCCGATGTGCTGGTTCGCATGCATGCCACAACCAAAGCAGGAACCTTAGGCGTTGGGCTTATTGTATTGGGAGTCTCTGTGCACTTTGCCAGCTCGCTGGTCTTGGCTAAGGCATTGCTTATTATTGTCTTTCTATTTTTGACTGCGCCTGTAGGCGCACATTTAATTGCCCGTGCTGCATATCGGCGTGGCATTCCATTGTGGAAGAAAACGCGTAGGGATGATGGTGCGATGAAAAAAGGGAAAAAGTCGGCGAAATAAAGGCATCAGTTTTTAGACAGAAGCTGTTCAGCAGAAGCCAACACTGCGTCAACCGCAGGGTGTTTAAACTTTCGCTCCGGCAAAATGCCATAATAACGGTCAGAGACAACATCAATCCGACCGATAACTGCCACATCAAACTGTGCCAAGACATCCGATTCAACGGCGGATGAAACACAGAAAATACCACGACCTGTTTGGCCAAAGAATTTTAAGAGAGCGCTATCATCGACCTCAGCAACAATGGTAGGGACAATTTTTGATTGAGTGAACCAGGAAAGCAAACTTTGGTATTGCGCTGATTTTCGGCTGGGCATTAAAAACGGGGATTTGTGAAGCGAGTTAGGAAAGTCAGTTTGATACTTCTCGCTTTCTCCTTTGCTAGTAAAAAAGGTTACACCAGATTGTCCGAGGTAATGATTTACTGCTCGAACACTAACGCCGATCGGCAGCGGTTGATCAGAAATTATCAAGTCCAACTTATTAATTGATAAGTCAGCCAACAAACTAGGCAGATCACCCTCATGGCATTCCAGAACAAACCGTTTATCCAGGTCAAAGCAATCATTGAGCATATCGAAGACCATGACTTTTGGTATCACATCGACAATACCGACGCTAAAGTTAGCGACCTTTCCAACATCTTGAGTCGCTAAAGTACGTGATAATTCATTGCCTAAATTAAAAATATCATCAGCGTAACGAAGTGCTATTTGCCCCAGACTATTGGGTTCTAAACGTTTTCCTTCCCGCGTGAACAGGGGCGAGCCGATATAGTCCTCGAAGGTCGATATTTGCCCGCTGACAGTCTGAGGTGTGACGTTCATCAGCTCTGCGGCTCGGGTCACGCTACCTTCCTTAGCAACCGCGTAAAAGTATTGAAGGTGATGGAAGTTCAATTGCTTCATAGTAAGCCTCAGCTGAGCAGTTTAAACGCAGGGTGATTCAACCTTTATAAGGACAATCAGTTGAATAACACAACGGCCTGATAAACAAAGAAAACCAGTAGCAGCACTCCACCAATCCATCTTGGCATCGTGAAAGACTGGTACCGTGGTACGCGCCGCGTTAGCAGATAGAAAATGATCACCAAACCAATCATCAAGGGATAGTCTCTAACGACTACCGCATGATTAAACGGATTAGGGCCGACGATACCTACTATCCCTAGTACGGCGAGTATGTTGAACAAACTTGAGCCAATGACATTCCCAACGGCCATATCATGCTCGCCCTTTTTGATAGCCGAAACAGATGCTGCTAACTCAGGCAAACTAGTACCTACAGCAACTATCGTCAAACCAATAACAAGGTCGCTTACACCAAAAACTTCAGCGATGCCTACCGCGCCCCAGACCAATAATTTTGCACTGGCTAAGAGCACCACTAGCCCAGAGATCAGCCACCAGATTAACTGACATGACACTTTCGCTTGAGGATGCTGTACGTCTTCCTGTTGCTCAGAAACAATTTTGTCTATGTTTCCTGACTGTTGCTGCGCCTTATAAACAGTAAAGCCAATCACCAGAATCATTGCTGTCATCAATAATAGCCCATCTAGGCGAGACAGTACGTCATCCCACGCTAAGATGCCCAGCGCAAACAGCATTGCCAAAAGCAATAGTGGAGTTTCCCTGTGTAAGGTTTGAGGGCCTACGGTTAGCTGCACTAGGAGCACTGATACACCTAGAACGAGTGTCATATTAGCGATGTTGGATCCCACGGCATTGCCGATGGCGATCCCATTATTTCCTTCCCACGCAGCGATAGCAGAGACAATCATCTCTGGTGCAGAGGTACTGAAGGCGACGATGGTCAGACCTATAACTAACGGTGAAATACCGAGAAATGCCGCCACCCCTGATGCACCATCGACAAATCTATCTGAGCTCCAGGCAAGCAGCGCTAAACCCATAACGACCGCACCACCAAAAATTATTACTTGTTCCATCGACAACTCCGCTATTAATCAGCGAATGGTAGTCGTTTTTTATTCTCAATAATATTCGACATTTAATTAATTATTTTTCGGTTTTTACGAAAATCATTCTACCGGTGATGCTTTCGGCCATTTCAAATAAGCAGCTGAATATGTTAGGCTTTTCTGCGATACGTACGTATTCACCAATACTGAGGAGAAATAATGAAGAATAGTCAATCTGGCATCAGATATAATGATCTTACACAAACTCACAAAGATTTAGCCTGCAAATTATCAAAACAAGGCATGGGCCGCCGCGAAATGATGAAG
>CALAJG010000154.1 GCA_937923375.1 uncultured Leucothrix sp. | reverse complement strand
GTGGGCGACCAGCTACTATGGGGAGCTGCTGAGCCAGTTCGTCGGATGTTGAAAATCACCTTGGGCTTTATCGACTAATAGCGCTAGACACATCATAACGCTAACTAAAAAGCCGCACTAACTCTTGCGGCTTTTTTGTGTTTTTACAATTATTTTACAAACTGAGCTGAAAGATGTCATAAACTTACTCTATCAATAAACACAATAAACGAGTCTTTTATGCGACTACCTATATCCATCCTGCTAAGTCTTTTTATTTTATTGCTGAGCAATACTGGTTTTTCTTCGCCGATGACCTCGACCGAGGTCCCGGAACCACTAAAGCCTTGGGTTGAGTGGGTGCTCCACGATGAAAAACAGCAACAGTGCCCATATCAATATAATAGTCGCAACCGTGCGTGCAGCTGGCCTTCTCAACTAGCATTACAGCTTAGTGATAGCGGCGGAACCTTTAGTCAGCAGTGGCAAGTATTTGATGAGGCGTTGATTCGATTACCCGGCGATAGCGAGCATTGGCCGCAAAACGTTAAGTCACAACAAGGAGAATTGCTGGTCGAGTCTAAACAAGGCATTCCACATGTTCGGCTGACTGCCGGCACGCATACCATAGAAGGACTATTTCGCTGGAGTAAATTGCCGAAATCATTAAGCGTTACTCCAGAATCTGGCTTGGTACAGCTTAACGTTAACAGTAAAAACATTGAACAACCTCAGTTTAATCAACAGGGGCAGCTTTGGTTAACACAGGGGATAAGCGACACACCCAGTGAAGACAATCTAGATATTCAGGTGTTTCGTAAGCTTGTGGATAGTCACCCCATTCAGGTGATTACCTCTATAAAGCTTCGCGTATCGGGCAAGCAACGAAACACTAATTTGAGTCCGGTGCTGCTGCAAGATTTCATTCCACTCAGCATTAATAGTCCGTTACCCACCCGTCTTGAGTCCATGGATAACGGCAAAACTAAACAGCTTCAAGTTCAGTTACGCCCCGGCGAATGGACCATTGAAATCACTGGACGTGCCTTGTCAGATACCAAACGCTTTAGTCTGCCAGCAAGCAAAGACCCATGGCCACAGCAGGAAGTTTGGGTGTTCTCAGCCGACACTAAAATACGGCAGGTTGAAGTGCGAGGGGTTAATAGTATCGACCCCAATCAAACCCGACTGCCTGCACCCTGGAAGTCACTGCCTGCTTACCTTCTTTCGCCGGGGCAAACGCTAACGCTGGATGTCATGCACCGCGGAGTGAGTCAAGTCGGGCAAAATGAACTGAGTCTGCGGCGTGAGATGTGGCTGGACTATGATGGTGCGGGTTACACCATCAAAGATAATTTAAACGGAATGGTGCGTCAGCAGTCGAGACTTAATGTCATCCCGTCGCTCGCATTAGGACGCGTCAATATTGATGGCAAGGATCAGTTTATTACACGTGAATTATCGACCGAAGAAACACCTAAAGCCGGCGTTGAAATTCGACGTGAGTCGATTAACTTAACCGCTGAGAGCCGCTTTCTGGGGAGTCGTTCAACCCCGCCCGTTAACGGTTGGGAGCATGACTTACAAAACGTCAATACCACGCTGCATCTCCCCCCCGGCTGGCGCTTGTTTTCTGTTTCAGGTACTGACAACCTTCCCAGAAGCTGGGTGCAACAATGGACTCTTTTGGATTTCTTTTTGGTCTTAATTATAACGCTAGCCGTGGCTTATCTATTTAATCCCATATGGGCAGGACTCGCATTAATTACCCTCGCCCTCACCTGGCATGAGCCTAATGCGCCGCGTTATATTTGGTTAAACTTGCTAGCGGTTATCGCTTTGCTGCGGGTACTGCCGGAAAGCTGGTTCAGGCGCAGTTTATCGATCTATCGATGGATTAGTATTCTGGCACTAGCGCTGTTGATGCTGCCTTATATGATCGACACCATACGTGGCGGCCTTTATCCTCAATTGGAAAATCGCTTCCAACCCCAAGTTCAATATGATCGCTCCTCCGGTGGCATTGGCGCTGTCTTGTCTTCCAATTCAGAGGCCGTTGTGGAAATGGCTGAACCGGAAATGATGCAGGACATGGTATCTCCCGCTCCAGTACCACAAGCACCGCAGGCAAAAAGGGCACCCCCTCGCCCAAAAATAAGCAGTTCAATTGTGGCTAAGTCCTATCAAGGAAAAATGGCACAGTCACGCCCTCGTCAGGTAGCGCCTAAGGCTGACCTAAACGCCATCGACCCTAACAGTATGATCCAGACTGGTCCTGGCCTGCCTAGCTGGCGTGGTTATAATCGAACCCGCTTACAGTGGTCTGGTCCGGTCAAGCCCGATGAAACCAGTCGTTTAATCTTGATTAGCCCCTTTATCAATATGCTGATCAAGTTTCTCGGCATTGGTTTGCTATTGGGCCTATCCTGGCGCTTAATTAGCCGTAACGACGGTGAGAACTGGCAACCAAAGCAGTGGTTAAAGCAAGGTACCGCTCCCACATTAGCGTTGTTACTACTGCCATTATCATTGATGGTGAATGAACCCGTTCAGGCAGATAATTTTCCCAATGAAACGCTGCTGCAAACCCTTAAACAACGCCTGACTGAGGCACCGGAATGCTTACCTGAGTGCGCTCAGATCGAGCAAATGCAAATATCTATCGATAACAATGCTTTGCAAGCCAGACTGCGGGTGCATGCCGTCATTGACACTGCAATCCCGCTACCGGGCAGTCAAAGCACTTGGCTTAGTTCACAGGTTATTTTGAACGATGAGCCCGCACTAGCGGTTAAACGGGATAAGTCACAGCAACTATGGATTGCAATTCCCAAAGGCCTTAACAATATTGTTATGAGTGGTGAGTTGGCTAAACGTAACAGTATCCCGTTACCTCTGCCGCTAAAGCCCCACTCCGTTACCTGGCAAAGTAGCGATAAGCAATGGATGCTGGAAGGAATCAAAGACAACGGCAGTACGGAATCTCAGCTGCAACTCAACCGAATTTTG
>CALAJG010000153.1 GCA_937923375.1 uncultured Leucothrix sp. | reverse complement strand
ACGCCCACCCCAGTAACACGTACACCAAGGCTTTTTGTTCCAGACGTTTGACCAGTAACCATCACTAGGCTCACGCACGACTTCGATATCGATTCCAACTTCTTTAGCGGATGCTGCAACCAACTGAGCCGCATCAACTGCGCCGGCGAATGCTGCATCAGATGCTGACAATTGAATCTTTCCAGAGTGGCCAGACTTCTTGTAATGCATCGCTGCTTTTTCTGGATCAAACTCACGCTGAGCCAAATCACCGGCGTGATATGGGTTCGCCGTAGAGATTGGGTGATCGTTACCCACAACACCGTGACCAAGCAAAATCTTATCAACCAGTTCTTGACGCTTTATGGAATGCTTCAGTGCTAAACGCAGATCTAGATTATCAAACGGTGCAGCGTCAACACGCATCGGCATGGTGTAGTGCAAAGTACCGGCGGCTTCAAGGATATTGATTGAAGGAACTCGCGCTAACAATGCGACTGTTTTAGGGTCCACTCTGTCAATAACATCCACGTCACCATTCATAATCGCGTTTTGGCGAGTGGTGGTGTCAGTCAGACTTAATATTTCCAACGCATCAAAATACGCAGAGTCTGCTTTCCAGTAGTTTGGGTTACGCTTGAAGGTGGTACGAACGCCTGGCTCATACTTTTCGATGATGTAGCCACCAGTTCCGATACCGGCCTGTGCATCAACCTTGCCATCTTTAGACGGCATGATTAGTAGGTGATAATCAGAAGCGATAAATGGGAATCCAGCGTTTGGCCCATCCAGCTCGATAATCACTTTGTTAGGGCCATCGGCTTTAATTGAAACGATTGGCTTGGTTAAACCCTTGGCCGCTGATTTACTGTCATCACCCATATGATGCTGTATAGACGCAATGACGTCTTCAGCAACCATGGTCTTGCCGTTATGGAAGGTGACATCTTTGCGCAGGTTAAAGACCCAGGTCTTACCGTCGGTAGACTCGTAGGACTCGGCTAGTTCTGGGCGAAGTTTTCCGTCTGGGCCAACTTCAGTCAAACAGTTCCCGAATGAAAAGCCAATATGAGTGGCCATGGAGTTTTCATAGGTTGCAGGGTCAAGCGTGTCGGTGGTTGAACCGTGTCCCATTCCAATGCGCAGTTTGCCGCCTTGCTTAGGTGTAGCTGCCATCGCCTTGTCGGCCATAGTCATTGCAGCGGGTAGAACGATACCGGCAGCCAGTGCCGACATAATAAATTGACGACGTGAAATCGTGCCTTTGGTCAGATCTTTTGCTACGTGATCCGGCAATAAAATGTTACTCATTTGAATCCTCCTGATGTCTTATTCCGCCGCGATAGTCTTTTTAGACATTCTAAGATGAGGGGGCGGAGTTGGATAGCCTCTAACCTGATATTAACATACCCCAATTTTAGTTTTGAAATATTTTTAAAACTGAATTGATACAAATTTTAGGGTAGTGCTGATTTTTTCTTAAGAATTACTTTTTTTGATAAGCATCCTTTACATTAAGAACACAATCTGAATAAACTCGATGCATAAGTCATTTTCAAATGACCATAATATCAGGAGGCTATCGCGTGCATCCGATTCTCGGAACCGTATTACAACGTATACTATTGGGGATTGGCACACTATTTTTCGTGTCGCTTATTATCTTCAGTGCTCTCGAATTTTTGCCTGGGGACTTCACTCAGGCAGTACTTGGCCAGGCAGCAACCGAAGAAACCGTTGCGGCATTTCGCAAAGAACTGGGCTTAGATAAACCTGCCCCAATTCGCTATCTGGACTGGGTCAAATCGGTTTTATCTGGTGATCTGGGCACCTCCTTTTCAGGCAGAAACGCATCGGGTATCGATCGTTCGCGTTCAGTCGCAGCCTTAATTGAGCCTCGCCTTTGGAATACCTTATTCCTCGCTTTTATGGCAGCAATTGTTGCCATACCTCTGTCGCTATTCTTAGGGATAACAGCAGCACTTTATCGCAACTCAATTTACGATCGAGTAGTCAATGCCACCACGCTGACCACAATTTCATTCCCTGAATTCTTTGTAGCCTACATTCTGATTCTCCTGATGTCGCAGCTTTGGTTTGATTTTCCAGCCATCGCTAATATTAGCGCCGAGACGCCATTTTGGGAGCGCGTATATAAGTGCATTTTGCCTGCCTTAACCATGACATTAGTTATTGTCGCGCACATGATGCGCATGACACGAGCAGCGATTATCAATTTGCTCGCTAGTCCCTATATCGAGATGGCCAGGCTCAAAGGAGTCTCTAAGTCACAGGTTATTTTGCGTCATGCCTTGCCCAATGCATGGGCACCGATTGCCACGGTAATCGCCTTTAATCTAGCTTATTTAGTGGTAGGGGTTGTGGTAGTTGAAGTCGTCTTCGCCTACCCTGGCATTGGCCAGTTGATGGTCGACTCGGTCAAGTCCCGCGACATTCCTCTGGTACAGGCCTGCGCCCTGATATTTGCCGCGACCTACATAATCTTAAACCTGATCGCCGATATCATCGGCATAGTCACTAACCCGAGGCTATTGCATCCAAGATGAGTCAATCAAATGCTTATTCAGCAACCGCTGAAGTTGGAAAAC
>CALAJG010000152.1 GCA_937923375.1 uncultured Leucothrix sp. | reverse complement strand
AACGTGTGGTTTATTGGTTCGACAGGGTTCCTGGTTCGGCTTTTGGAACGCGCCGGTTTTATCAATTGTAGAGTAGTTGATGAGTCAATTACCTTATTGCAAGAGCAGCGAAAAACGGATTGGATGACGTTTGAGTCATTGGCAGATTTTCTTGACCCTAAGGACTCGACAAAGACCATTGAAGGTTATCCCGCGCCGCGCCGCGCAACAATCATTTGCACGGCACCCTGATCTAACGCCTTGATTAACGTGTGAACGTTAGCTTTTTTTCTTCTTCTTACGCGGTTTCTTGTCGCCTGCAGTACTAGGTGCAGATCGTTTCGATCCTGTACCTTTGGGCGTAAACTTGCTGCCTTTGCCAGTGCGATCGGCGTTATCAGAGCGCGGTGATTTAGTTTTTTCAGATGGTTTGTCCGACTTTTCGGGCGCGTGTTTTCTATCTTTAGGTGTTAGCTGGCGTAACTTAAGTTGTTGCCCTTGTACCCAGATTTTTTGCAAATGCTTGTAGATCGGCTTAGGCATCCCATCCGGCAGATCAACTAAGCTGTGGTCAGCTTCTATCTGCAGATTGCGGATAAAGGCACTGTCGACACCTGCTTCATTGGCAATAGCACCTACTATATGTTTTGCCTCCACCTCATGATCAGCACCAACTTCGAGACGATAGGTGACCATGTCCGGTAAAGCTTCTGTGTTGCCACCTTCTTTGACTCGACTGCGCTTCGTCTCATCGCGAGGGGCGCGACTTTTTTCACGACTTCGCGCGGGTCTGTCAGCGTTATTGTCTCTTTCTTTGCGACCTCTATCGGTGCGGCTGTCAGTATGAGTTGGTATATCTAACTGTTTAGCTGAAAGTGGTCGGTCTTTCTGTGCAAGCCAAGCTAACGCCGCAGCGATTTTTTCAATACTCATATCGCCTTCATTAGCATAGCTGCTGACGACACTTTCAAGAAAGTCCAGATCCTGCTGTAAAGCAATCTCTGAAATTTGCTGCTTGAACCGGGTAATCCGGGTTTCACTAATTGACTCAGCCGTTGGTAGTTGAAACGGTAATATCTTCTGCCCTGTCGCGCGCTCAATACTTTGCAGCATGCGGTCACCGCGAGGCGGGATGAACAATATAGCGGTACCTTCGCGTCCGGCTCGTCCTGTTCTGCCAATACGATGCACGTAAGATTCGGTATCGTGTGGCATGTCGTAGTTAATTACATGACTGATGCGCTCAACGTCCAAACCACGTGCTACCACATCGGTAGCGATCATGATGTCGATCTTGCCGCGCCTGAACTGTTCAATGGTTTTTTCGCGTAGTTCTTGCTTTATGTCACCATTGATAGCCGTCGTCGCATAGCCACGCGCTTCCAGTTTTTCACCCAACTCATGAGTCATTGACTTAGTGCGTACGAAAATTAGAATGCCATCAAACGGCTCCGCTTCAAAAATGCGCGTCAAAGCATCAAGCTTGTGAATGGTCTTGCCTTTCCAATAGCGTTGGCGGATGGTCGGAACTGTCACCGTTTTGCTTTTAATGCGGATGTCGACAGGGTCTTTAAGGTAGCGTTGTGTCAGCTTTTTGATAACAGGTGGCATTGTCGCCGAAAATAAAACGACCTGTTTTTTCTCTGGAGTTGCTTTAAGAATAGTTTCTACATCATCTACGAAACCCATGCGAAGCATTTCGTCCGCTTCATCCATAACAACTGTTTGCAGCTGGTCCAATTTAAGGGTGCCACGTTTAATGTGGTCGATAATCCGTCCAGGTGTTCCCACAATGACATGCACATTACGTTTTAACTGTTTGAGCTGTATACCGATACTCTGTCCGCCATAAATCGGAAGTACATGAAAACCCGGTAGTTTTTTAGCGTAAGCCTGCATCGCCTCAGCCACTTGGATGGCTAGTTCGCGCGTAGGCGCAAGAACTAATACCTGTGGCTTAGTCTTAGATAAGTCGAGATTGGATAACAGGGGTAAAGAAAATGCCGCGGTCTTTCCAGTACCTGTCTGAGCCTGTCCCAGTAAGTCTCTACCTGCCAGTAAAGGGGGAATACTCTCAGCCTGAATTGGTGAGGGATATTCATAATCGACTGAAGAAAGCACTTGACTTGATAAGCCAAGCGATGAAAAAGGAGGGGTGTTTTGCTCAGACATGGGGATTCGCTGAATTATGAAGGTGCGTAATACTACTCTTAAACTTAAATTAGTTATATCAAAATTATCTTGTAAATTTTAACTCCGCGAATTTCTCGGTAAGTAAGAAGGGTTATTTATCATAGAAAATAATTATCCTGAGATAATTATAATTTTATGAAGTAGGGTGGATGAAGTCGGAAATAAATGATAATTAAATGAAAACGTACATTTGTTTTACGTTCATATTGAACCCATAGGTTGTTTTCGGCCACTCAAGGGTGCTCGGTCATCGCTTAGATTAAGTTTTTTGAGTTAAATATTAACCATAATTCTTTAATGCTTGGCCTATTTTGCTATTTTGGCTAGCAAATAAATACTACACATTAGTGTAATTTTGCGATACTTTGTGGTTAAGTTAAGCTTGTATTAAGCTGGCTTTCCGTAAATTAGCCATGATGGCGTTAACTTTTAGCCATACCTTAATCGAAACTAAAAGTATTGCTGGGCTATTGCAATATTCGGCAGTAGCGATTAATTATTAATAATAGTAGACGAACATATATGAATAAATTCACTGCATCGCCGAAGGTGGCGATTTTAACTTACGAGAATCTCGACGCGTTTGAGTTTGGCTGTGCTGTGGAGATGTTTGCCACCCCAAGGCCTGAACTTGAAGCCTGGTACCAGGCCGACATCCTAGGCGTTAACGCCGGCCCCGTGAAAGCAACTGGCGGCATTACGGTTCAAACCGACAAAGTGATTGATGATTTAACAGATTATGACTTGTTGATCATTCCTGGTTGGACAAGCATAGACGTCAAACCACCTGAGCACTTTATCGATGCTGTTTTGGAAATGCATCAAAAGGGCGGCAGGATAATGGCGCTGGGTCTGGGTGTATTCGCACTCGCCGCGACTGGCTTACTGGATGGCAAGAAGGCAACGACTCACTGGTCGATGGCTAAGTCATTCACTGAAATGTTCCCTAAAGTTAATTTCATCGATAACGTTCTATATACTGGTGAAGATAGAATGCACTCTTCATCGGGTCACACGGGTGCAATAGATTTAGGTCTATTCATTATCCGTCAGGATTATGGCGCGCACCGCACTAATGTTGTTTCAAAAGATCTGGTTGTTTCTTCTCACCGAGATGGAACGCAGTCACAGTTTGTTGAGCGTACGCTACGTCAGCAGCACGGCCGTTTGCATGAGACAATAAACTGGGTTCTTGAGAACTTGGATAAGCCTCTTAATGTTACTGAAATGGCTGAACAAGCGTGTCTGTCACGTCGCAGCTTCGACCGTCAGTTCCGTTCGACTGTCGGCAAAAGTCCAAAAGAGTGGCTGATACATCAGCGTATTAACTTAGCTCAGGACTTTTTGGAGACTACCAACTACAGCGTTGAGGAAATCGCTTCTTCAACAGGTTTCCAGACGGGCATGAACTTACGTCATCACTTCACGCGTTTATTAGGTCTTTCACCAACACGTTACCGCGCAAAGTTTTCACAGTAATAAATTTGAAATAGTAGGTTAGTGCCTACATTATTCAGATAGATAGTCATGCGCAGTCATATACAGGATCTTACAGATGCAGTAGACTGCGCTTTCTAAAGTTTGTTTGACACACGGGGACGACTTGGCTTCGACGTGGATTACAAAACCTTGGGAGCATGCAGTGGGGGCAGGTCACCACTTAAATCTTAACTGTAAACACTTAGTTGCCAACGACGACAACTACGCTTTAGCGGCCTAACAGCCTGCTAAATTCCCGCCAGTGTTCGCCCGCAGGTGCTGACCGGGAATCATTAATGCGGTATCGCGTGGAGGACTGTTCAGGGCCGAAGCGTTAAAACCTAACTGAAATCGCTGGTACCTTCTCTGCCCGTCGAGATTGTATTGGCTAAATTAATGACGGATCTAAGCATGTAGCGCCTTCAGGCAGCGGATTTGCGGACGCGGGTTCGATTCCCGCCGTCTCCACCACTGAACAAACTTAAGTAGTACCAGATAGTCTAGAAACCCTTACGGCAAACGCTTCAAGGGTTTTTTTACGTCTGGTGTAGTCTAATGTAGTTGGAAGGAATCCCTTAAGATAAAGGGCTTGGCACATGTCTTATTGATGATTTAAGCTCATGTAAACGTCTTGTCTTGTGTCACCGTTAACAGATAAGTGGTATGTTTCGTTGCTAATAACAGCAAGTTGAGGCGTCGGCTTGTTAATTAACGAGGTTTTCATCTGTGTCAGAAACTCCAAAGAACTTAGCTGCATACTGCTGGTCCATTGCCGATTTACTTCGCGGTGATTTCAAGCAAAGCCAATACGGTCGCATCATCCTGCCGTTTACACTGCTGCGTCGTTTAGAGTGCGTACTTGAGGACAGTAAAGACAAAGTGCTTGCTGAGTTTGAACGACTCCAAACGACGAACCTACCCGAAGAAGCGCACGAAAAATTCTTACTCAGAGCCAGTGGGATCAGCTTCTACAATACCTCTCAGATGGATTTATCCAAACTGGGTCAGGCCGATATTAAAGACAACTTAGAAAACTACATCCAAAGCTTCTCGACAGATGCTCGTGAAATCTTTGAGTACTTCAACTTTGCAGAATTTATAGGCCAGCTAAACGACGCTGACCTGTTGTTTGAGATTGTTAAGAAAGTCAAAGCCACCGACCTAAGCCCCAGAGCCATCAGTAACCACGATATGGGGCTAGTGTTTGAGGAATTGATACGCCGCTTTGCGGAAAGCTCCAATGAAAC
>CALAJG010000151.1 GCA_937923375.1 uncultured Leucothrix sp. | reverse complement strand
TGCAAAGCCGAGGGACGGTAACGTTTCAGTAGCGCAAATGTCACACAATCAATCGCAGCCACATCAGCTCGTTTATCTTGTATGAACTTAAGGCTATTCGCGTGCGCTTCAGACACATGGATAGCTTTGAAGAACTTACCTGCTTCACTGAATGGTTGGATGCTGCTAAATAAAGTATTCATTCCTGAGTGAGACTCTGGGTCATTGATAACAGCTGTACACCCTTTTAAATCTTCGAGGCTTACATAGTCACTACCCTCATGAACGACCACGACACTGCAATATTGTCCTGTCTGACAGCCTTTGGCATCCCAGTCACTGATCATCAGAACCGACAAATGTTCTTTGTAGCTGTGCATCACATCGAAGCCACAGCATTGGCTCAGCAGTAAATGCTCAGATGTCCATAGTTGCCTGAGCGGCACGTCATCGATTAAATGAGTAGGTACATTATCAATTCCCTGCTGTTTCATATGCTTTGCAATGCCGTGCCACCACTTCTCGGTAGCCTCTCGTACTTCAGGGAAATCATACATAGGTAAACTGGCTTGCATCGTTGACATCTTATGGCTCATTGGCTTGTTTATGGTTTGGTCTATTTTGTGAGGTATATTACGCAGATGATTCCTTACTCGCTCAAACAACTTAGTTATTTTGTCGCTGCCGCCGAGTTAAAGTCGACCAGTGCTGCTGCGCGAAGTTTGCATGTCTCCCAGCCCTCCATTTCAGCAGCTATAAAGCAATTGGAATCGATGCTGGATAAGACATTGCTAATTCGCCATCAGGGGCAGGGTGTCACCCCTACGCCACATGGTCGTGAGCTTCTGGTGCGCGCCAAGCAGTTGCTTAATCTAGCTGAAAACTTAAACGTTGATAATAACACTGAAGCGTCTGGCTCGGTTGTGCTCGGCTGCTTTGTTGATATCAGCCCTTATTATTTGCCCGGAATTCTACGTGATCTGAATCAACAACACCCTGACATTCGTTGCCGCATCGTCAATACTGAGCTATACGAAATACCGCATATGCTTAAGCACGGTGAGTTGGACATTGGAATAACGTATGGTGTGTTGCTAGAAGAAGGGATCGACTATGAATGCCTGAAAGTGATCACGCCTAGTGCAATGTTGTCTGCAGAACACCCGCTTGCCAAACTGGACAAAATACCGCTTAAAAAGCTAATGGAAGAGCCTTTTGTGCTCTCTGATTCGCCTTACTCCAGTGACTTTTTACAAACTGTTTTGAGCAGCCGCGGATTTTTACCAAAAGTAGCCTACAACGCACAAACCTTTGAGTTGCAACGAGGTATGGTTGCTAACGGCCTGGGTGTTTCATTAAGTTACACCCAACCGCTTTGCTCGAAAAGTTATGATGGTAAGGAAATAGTGTATCGGCCTGTGGTGGAAGCGCTGCCTAGTCAGGAGATTGTGCTGGCACGCAACAGCAAAGCGGCGCTGACTTCTGTTACAGCGCCGGTTTGGGAGTTAGTTCGCCAGACTTTTGCGGTTTAGTTTTCTCCAGACGCTTTTTCCGAGGCCTTGGCAATTGTCTCGCCATCGTTTTTCATCGTAGATGTTGCGCTTGACTGATCTTTGCCCTCTACATAAGTGGCTACCGGTTTATCAGAGGCTATCCAATGAACAATGCCTTTTTCGACGTTATGAACTTGTTTAAAGCCCAGCTTTTTATCTAAAAACTGGCTAATGTTACCGGTGCGTCCACCCACAGCGCAGATCAGCATAAACGGTTTGTCTTTGCCTGCGATCTTTTCAAGGTCAGCGACCCATTTTTTTAGATCATAATTTCCTTTCTCATCAAAAAAGGTGAGTAGGTGACTGCCCTCAACAATGCCGGTTTGCTGCCATTCAGACTTCATGCGTACATCTATTAGAGGGATGCCTTGATCGAGTAGTTCGCTGGTTTTTTCGTTATCTATATGAGTAACTTCTGCCTGCACAGTTACCGCAGTGCCGAAGCCTATTAATATGGCAAGGCCAAAAGACTTGAATATTTGCATGGTGAATCCACTTGTTTTTATGAAGTTTAAAGATCATCGTTTTGCTACATTAAGTCAATACTCACTTTGTTTGGTATTGGATGCGACCTTGTTGTCGGTCGTTTAATTCAGAGGTGTGTTTTAAGAATTTCCTTAAAATCTTCTTCTTTAATAATACCTGTGTATATATCCAGAACCTTTTGTTCAGGGCTTATCAGCACACTGTAAGGCAATGCACCATCGGGGTCGCCGTAAATAGCCGCTACTTTGCTAGCCTGATCTGCTCCGTAGGTCACTGGATAATTGATTTTCAACTCATCGGCGTAGCGCTTCACACTTTCCTCGTCTTCAATGCTGGCACCGAGAATGGTAAATTTATCGCCCCCATATTGCTGCTGTATTTTAATAAAGGTCGGCATTTCTTCCCGACAGGGTGGACACCAGGAAGCCCAAAAGTTAAGCATTACCAGTTTTCCTTTGTGATCTGCAAGTGAAAGAGGGGAAGCTTGGCCTAGTTGAGGCAACGTAAACGCTGGTGCTGTTTTGCCAATTAGTGACTTATCAAAAATCGGCTGCCGCCCTCTGTCACAGGCGATTAGAAGTGTCGCTGAAAGCACGGATAAGAATAGAATATTAATTATTTTTTTCATTATTACTTCTTACATATAATGGGGGAGTGTTAAGAAACTATTGTGAGCTTCATTCTATCTCACCCAAAGTGTAATAGTAGGCTCTTTCCGATAACTGCTACAGGTGGCTTTATCACAGGCACAAAAAAGGCAGTCCGAAGACTGCCCAATATAGCGTTAATCAAACTAACTGGTCGTATTTAGTGACCGATGCTAATTGAAAAAGAACCTTTGTCATTGCTGAAGCCCCAGTTGCTATGACTGTGGAAATGGTTGCCGTTAGAGTGGTTGTGGTGATTATTACCATGGCTATGATGATAACCGCGCTTTCTTGAGCCATGTCCACGACGTCCACATTTTTTACCGTTCTTGGTTAAACGATTGATTTGAACGCGAGCATTGTGCAAGCGCTTCTTTAACTTCATACGCTCCCAATGTTGTAGGCCGTCTTTACGCATACGACGCTCAGCTTTCTTTATACGATTTTGCTTCTTGTTGATTTTAGCGGCTTCGCTAGGTGTGATCAGACACTTCTTAATGCCCTGCTGGATCATAATAGCCTGTTGACGCTGTTCTTTGTTAACGTTGTACTTAGGCTTAGGTGCATGGCGACGTGGTGGTGCAGAATGAATGTGTCGGCCGTGGTCATTATGAATG
>CALAJG010000150.1 GCA_937923375.1 uncultured Leucothrix sp. | reverse complement strand
TCAGCCGTTTCAAGTTGTAAATCAGCACGCTCTTCTGGAGCAATGTCTAGTTTCATGGCGAGTAATTTTGTCTGGCGATCTTTAAGTGCTGATTCGAGAAAATCACGCGAGCTATTGGATGTTATTAAACTGATGTCATCTTGCTGCATTGGTTGTTGCCATTTAAAGAGGTATACGCAAAAGCGTAACAGGTAGGATAGTTAAGCTAAATAGTCCATTATGGAGAGTATTTATGGCTGTGCCAGTAGCAGCGGCTGTGAAGGTATTTCTTCAGCTGAGTTATCCAGCATGATCGTGAATTTATAAGGTTCGCTGATTGTTCTGGGTGCTTTAAATGGAATCAGCAACTCCGTAGGCATGGTCAGTTCGGGAGAAAACTGAGCGATTGATACGGGTTCATCAGCACTGTGTGCCAAGTCATGCATCCATAAGTGATAAGTTTCACCCGGCTGTAGCGTCGGAAGGTTAGCAAATCGCATCATGCCTTCCTGCATAAGCGTACTCCAGACAAGGTCGCCGTAGATTTTTTTAGCCATAGGATCGAGCGTTCGCATCCAGTTCATATTGATTGCATCGGGTTGTGCCAATAGAAACTTTCTTGACTCATACTGCGCTACCTGTGACTTCTCGATGCTATCTACTTTTTGTACAAAGCGTTGAGAGTAGATCATCACTGAAACCATTACCATAGCAATAGCGATCATTAAGAAAGGCCATAGCCAACGTGACATTGAATCTGGGTGTGTTGTCTGTGATGTGGGCATAGGTTGATTAAACTATTAATAATAGTGCTTCGAGAATTGATACTATAGTACGCTATTTTGCTTATTTTGGTGTGCTTAGCTTGATCTACAAATTATTTTCAATGATGTTGCGCGTTGTAGTGTATCGGACATCCACCAATTTTTATCGTTCAACATATTACTTTCAATCAGCCTTGCAAAGCTGAATTGATGAGTGGTTTTAAAAAGCCTATAAAACAAACAGCTTCGTGGTTTCAGCTAGACAAACGGTTAGATTTAACCGCCAGAATGTTACGAAGTCGTTCAAAATTCCGGTTTAATATAGTAATGCCATTAGAATATTCGTGGCTGTCTAAAATTAGAATAAAGGACGATGTAATGAAAATATGGAAGTTACTGAGCTGCGTCACAGCAGTCACATTTTCTGTTAGTGCTATGGCTGTATCCGTTGAAGAAAATACGCCTTTCGCTGCACTTCAGTGGACATTTGGTGCCGAGTCAGTAAAGCCTGATGTGGTTATCGGTTACCGCTCTG
This sequence comes from uncultured Leucothrix sp., assembly GCA_937923375.1. Taxonomy (GTDB): domain Bacteria; phylum Pseudomonadota; class Gammaproteobacteria; order Thiotrichales; family Thiotrichaceae; genus Leucothrix. The sequence goes on along the minus strand of CALAJG010000150.1, from coordinate 9,791 downwards.
TTGATGTTGATTCAAGTGGTGATGTTAGCGGTTGGCAGGGGAGTGTTTCCTACAGGCCAGAGCATGGTGTAGATAAGCTTAAACTCGAAGGAGTAACGGGGGATGAAGACATCCAATACACTTACGGAGGTGGCTATAGCCTTCAACATCATAAACCGCTGGTCAGTGCCGGCATTAATGGTAGTTATTTAACGGCAGGTGCGGACTACGTTATTGGTAGTCACAAGATTGAGCCCTATGTGGGTTTGACCACCTTGAGTGGATATGATGTGCCCAGGGAACCCGTGGCTCAGCAGTCAAACAATAACCCCAACCCCCAAACCGTAGTCAATATTGATAAAAGGCAAACTGCAGTCAATAACAATCTACAGGTTCAGCATTTCCCTGAATTCAGGGACTGTAACTGTTAGATTGATAACAACAAAATGCCAGCTAAGTTTTCACTTAGCTGGCATTTCTTCGTATTTTCTGCTTGCGCTTAGCTTGGATTACTTAATCAATCTCAGTGCAAATGGATAAGTATAGTTTTCCCCCTTTTTTGCCTGAAGGCCACCATAAATAGCGAAACCCAGTCCCGCTAACCCTACAATTCCAGCTAGAACTACAAATATTCCCGAAAGTGCTGATAGCACCACTAATAAGAACGTGATGATTAGAATCGTAATCTGAAAGTTAAGCGCTTCTTTTGCGTTGGTGTCCACAAAACCACTGTCGTTGCGCTTTAAAAGCCAAACAACTAAAGGGCCTAGAACTATCCCCAAAGGAAATATAATCCCAGTCAGGGCTGACATATGTGCAGCCATTCCCCAAGTGCTTTCTTCGGTTTTAGTTAACGACTTTCCCATAGTGTAACTCCTTGTTAATTGCCCTATTGTCGGGAATCTTCCCGAGTGTTTTGCCTGATTGCTATACTGATAAGTAGAAATTATAACAAATAGGTTCTAAGGGTATGCGAAATTTCTTGCTTGTAATCAGTTTGCTGTTAGCCCATTCGACGCTTTCAGCGGGAATATTTAGCTGGATCGATTCCTCAGGAAATTTGGTTTATGGCGATAACCCACCAGACATTGCTGTAGCAAAACCCGTGGCACCACCTAAACTGACCGTTCTGGAAAACTTTGCTAACAGGTATGAAGACCCCAAAAAATCCTCAAGCCGCAGAAGTTTAGGATCATCTGGCGCAGAAAAAGCAAGATCAGGTTTTAGTTTTACCAGTAAGACAACTAAGCGAAAATATAGTGATGTATCGATTATCGCACCTAAAGCCAATCAATCGATACGTGCAAATGATGGTGACGTGTCTATCGCTGCCTCAACCTCGCCAAAATTACAGTCTGGGGATCAAGTGGTTATGTATCTAAATGGGCAAGAACAAGTTAGGGGAAAATCCCGGGTTGCCAATCTAAGCAATCTTGACCGTGGCGAATACAAACTTGTCGTCGAGATTCAAAGTGCGGAAGGTGAGTCATTAATAAAGTCATCCGAAATCAGTTTTAATGTACTACGAAATTCGGTGATTACTAATAAAACTAAGCCGTATAGCCCTTACGAAGAAGATCCGAGCCAGTAGTCTTGGTAGCGACCCTCAGGATCATGTTTTCGGGCTTCTTCTGTTATTTTAAAGCCGTTGCATTTTTTAATATCGTGTCCGATGCCCGCTTGAAAGTTCCAGTTGCCGTAGTTGTTGCAGGGCTCAAAATCGATGAGGTAACGTTCAAACCAACTTGCACCCAGGCGCCAGTCCAGCCCCAATTCGCGTATTAGGTAAAGCGAAACCGATTGCCTGCCACGGTTGCTCATATAACCTGTCTCCAATAGCTCCGTCATATTGGCATCAACAAAAGTCTGTCCGGTCTTACCATGGCACCACTTCTGAATAAGTTCTGATTCGTCGATAGAAATTTTCTTTTTTGAGCATCCTTGACCTCTCATGCCTCCGCCAAGGAACATATCGGCCCCATGTTTATAAGAGGCAAAGTGATAATAGTCTCGCCATAGCAATTGGCATATTAGCCAGTGGGTCGACTCATTTTGAACCCGTTCTTTTTCAAACCGCCTGATTTCATGATACACATGACGAGGAGATAAGCATCCGTTGGCCAGCCATGGAGAAAGCTTGCTCGAATAATCACTGCCTAATAATTGATTTCTGGTTTCTTTATGATTTTCAACGTTATTTCCAGTCCACAGGTAGGACTGGATGCGTGCTAAGGCCGCATTCTCGCCACCATTAAAAGTCATGACGGCTTTGTCTGACGCGCGACGACTGTCGTCAATTGGGTCGATGGCCATAGTATCTAATGACAGATTCTCTGGTTTAGGCGGAAGCTTCTTGGGGCTATCAACGCAGTCTTTGATAGCCCATGATTGCTCATCCCAGTTGTTCTCAATGATGCGCCGAAACAGGATAAAACTGTTGGGTAGTGACGCAGGTTCTGAAGGAAGCTCGTTAATATCGAGTAAAGTGGCACCGCCAACAATCTCGAGATTGCAGAACTTTTTGACGGCGGTTTCTTGGAGTTGCTCGCAGTATCCACACTCATGAGGAGCGATTACCGATTTTGCATGGCTTTGCGCTACCAGCTCTTCCAACACTTCAGCCGCGTCACCTCTGAGAATAATCAGATCATTTCCTAACGCTTGCAATGACTTTTTCAGTTCAGCGAGACTGTCCCATAAAAACTTAGCGCGATAGGGGCCTAGACTTTGCACGCCATGCTGATCGTAATGAATTATCTCATCGTAAATAAACACACAGATTAAACGCTCAGACGACTCGCTTGCTTTCAACAATGCAGGGTTATCATGAATGCGTAAATTTTTACGAAACCAAAGGATGTTAGTCATAGGCAGATCAGAAATATTGTTCGGTAGTAATGTGCCCCGGTTTGCGGCGTAGATGCTTTTTCAAGCCTCTTTCAGCCAGCACAGAGCGCGCATCTGCGATCATGTTTTGATTACCACACAACATAATGTGAGTAGTCTCTGGAGCAATAATTAATTCCGCTGAGTCTTCTAATTGCCCATCTGAAATCAGTGCCGGAATTCTGCCTTTTAATGCACCCGGGTGCTCTTCTCTACTGACAATCGACACATATTTAAACTGAGATGGCTGTTGATTGTTAAACTCATCAATCAGCGTTTGATAGGCCAAGTTATTGGCATAAGAAACGGCATGAACTAAGACTAACTCATCGAATCGTTGCCATACTTCCTTATCTTGAAGGATTGACAGGTACGGCCCCAAACCGGTGCCTGTCGCGAACATCCAAAGATGTTTGGTTTCCGGTAATTCATCAAGAACAAAGAACCCGGCAGCAGGTTGAGATATTTCAATAGTATCGTCTGGTTTTAGCGCTGCTAGCGCGTTAGACATGGGGCCATCAGGTACAATGTTATAAAAAACTTCTGCGTCGTCTTGTTTAGGCGCATTCACTAGCGAATATGGCTTTGCCATCGGCTCACCGTTAATCATCAGTTGAACCCTGACAAATTGCCCAGCCTTGAAGGGCTGCAATTCAACAGCTAATCTCACTGAAAAAAGATTCTCAGCCCACTGTTTATTTTCAATTACTCGTGCAGTATGAAATGCAGAAGCCATGGGCAATTTAACCTTGAGGAACTAAGTTATCAACTTCTGACGGGCCGTCACCGAAAAAGTACTTTTCCATCTCTTCTTCAAGAAACTTCCGGTCTTTAGGATTGATTGGCGACAAGCGGTATTCATTCATAAGAATGGTTTGGTGACCTACCCACTGTTTCCAGGCTTCTTGGGATACATTTTCGAAGATGCGTTTTCCTAAGTCTCCAGGGTACGTCATGCGCTCAAGACCTTCGGCCTCTTTTTTTAGCAAGATACAGTTAACCATTCGGCTCATCGTGTTAATTCCTTAAAAGTTTCTAATAAATCTTGTACCGGGGTTGCTAACCCCCCGTCAAATTCTTCATCTATGTTATACCAAAGCGACTCGTCGGTCTCCATGACACCAACACTATGGGGTTTTTGATACGGAATCAAAAGAGGGTGGATGGTGAGACGGTAGTGGCTGAAGGTGTGTTTATAGTTTGCTAGTGCACTTGCTGTGTCTATTGAATCCGCAGCATAGCCTTGTTTTTCTAACCAGCTGCAGGCGGCTTCTAAATCTGTAAACTGAGGAAACCCCCATAGACCTCCCCAGATTCCAGACGGTGGTCGCTTTACCAAAAAAATGTCTGAGTCCCTGTAAATCATGAGCATAATAGCGCTTCGTTCAGGCAACGCTTTTTTTGGTTTAGGGGTAGGGTACAAGTGAGTTGTGTCAGTTTTGAATGAGGCACAGTCTTCTTGAAGTGGGCATTGCTCACAATTTGGTCGTGACTTTGTACATAACGTCGCACCTAAATCCATCATCGCCTGCGTGTAATCGGCATATCGCTGTGATGCAACATGTTGGGGCAGATGCGTTTCTGCAAGTGCCCAAAGCTCTTTTTGAACTTTAGCATTGCCATACCAACCTTCGACGCAGTGAAACCGAGCTAGCACACGTTTAACATTACCATCCAAAATAGCCTCTCGTTTTTGGAAGGCTATTGAAAGAATAGCGCCAGCCGTTGAACGACCAATTCCGCTCAGGGCCGTAACTGCTTCTAACGTATCAGGGAATTTCCCGTTATGTTCGTCGCGAACCTGTTGCGCAGCTTTGTGCAGGTTCCTCGCTCTAGCGTAATAGCCCAACCCAGACCAATGTTTTAAAACATGATCACTAGAAGCGTTGGCTAGTGACTCCAATGTTGGAAAGCTCGCCATAAACTTTTCATAATAAGGAATAACGGTCGTAACCTGTGTCTGCTGTAACATAATTTCTGAAATCCAGACTCGATAAGGTGTGATTGGATGTTGCCACGGCAAATCTTTACGCCCGTGCTGATCAAACCAATGCAGTACTCGTTCAGAAAATTCAGGAGTTTGAGTCATGGGGGAGGGGTTTTGTGAAAGACGCCAGTTTAACGTAATCTGGGCAAAAAAAAAGCCGAAGCATTGATTGCTTCGGCTTTGTGCTTCTAACAAGCTATTAGCCTTTGGTGAACTCTGGATAAGCCTCCATTCCACATTCACCAATATCAACACCTTCATACTCCTCTTCTTCAGAAACCCGAATACCCATAATGGCTTTAATGATGAGCCAGACGAGTAGTGAAGCAAAGAATACCCAAGCGAAGATAACGCCAGCACCTACTAATTGCCCTATGAAAGTTGCGCCGTCTTTAGTTAGAGGGACCGCTAACAATCCCCATAGCCCTACAACACCGTGTACAGAGATAGCACCTACTGGGTCATCGATACGGATTTTGTCAAAGAACAAAATTGAGAAAACGACTAAAACACCACCGATAGCACCGATGGCCGTTGCCATTAGTGGTGATGGTGTATCGGGGGAAGCCGTGATGGCGACTAGTCCAGCGAGTGCTCCGTTCAGCACCATAGTCAGGTCAGCCTTGCCGAATAATATTTTCGCGACCATCAATGCAGCGATTACACCACCTGCAGCCGCTGCATTGGTATTAAGGAAAACCATGGCAACAGAGTTTGCGTTGGCGATGTCGCCTAATTTCAGAACTGAACCGCCGTTAAAACCGAACCATCCCATCCAAAGGATGAAGGTTCCTAACGTAGCCAGCGGTAAGTTTGCACCTGGGATCGGGTTAATCTTTCCATCTTTGCCATACTTACCCTTACGAGCACCAAGGAGAATTACACCCGCTAATGCAGCGGCAGCACCTGCCATGTGTACGATGCCTGAGCCAGCAAAGTCAGAAAAACCAAAGCCTACAAGACCTGCGGCTTCGTCAGCGTCACCTAAGTTAAACAGGCCGAACACTGGCTTACCGCCCCATGTCCATGCGCCTTCAATAGGGTAGATGAAAGCGGTCATTACTAAAGCAAAAATCAGGAACGAGAATAATTTCATACGCTCAGCGACAGCGCCAGATACGATTGACATCGCGGTGGCGACAAATACTACCTGGAAGAAGAAATCTGAGGCGTTAGAGTAGACTGCACCACCATCAAAACCAGCTTCGGCTGACTCTTTAAGCACGCTGGCAACCACCGCGTCGGCGTTCTCTGCACCATCAAACGCAATGTTGCTTAGGAATAATGTGCTGCCACCGTCGCCATACATGATGTCGTAACCTATGATTAAATAGGCGGTACAAGCAATTGCGAACAAGGCAACGTTTTTAGTCAGAATTTCAGTGGTACTTTTACTACGAACCAAGCCAGCTTCCAGCATGGCAAAACCTGCCGCCATCCACATAACCAGTGCGCCACAGACTAAGAAGTAGAAAGTATCCATTGCGTACTGAAGATGAAAAATATTGTTTTCCATTGGTTTCCCCTTTTAAATATTAAAGTGCTGCTGGTCCGTTTTCGTTGGTGCGAATACGAACTGCTTGTTCTAAGTTGGTAATGAAAATCTTACCGTCGCCAATTTTTCCGGTGTGGGCAGCATTGGTAATGGCTTCAATAGCTTTATCTAGCAAGGCAGTGTCAACAGCCGCTTCTATTTTCACTTTGGGCAGAAAGTCGACCACATATTCGGCTCCGCGATAGAGTTCAGTGTGACCTTGTTGACGGCCAAACCCTTTGACCTCTGTAACTGTGATACCAGCAACGCCGATTTCTGATAGTGCCTCCCTTACATCGTCTAGCTTGAAGGGCTTTATGATTGCAGTGATCATTTTCATTGCAGATACTCTCCTTGATTGAAATTTGTATTGGCCATTACCTCTCTTGGAATTAGAGGCAGCCGCGTTTGGTGTCCTGTCTAATCGACCGATATAGTTTTCTTAGCATTTCCCGTGCCAACTTTCCGGATCTAGGTTTTTACTGATCTATTGATGTTTCTGTTCTGTATAACTGCTGCATAACGGTGCAAAAGAATGACTTGGGTGCAGGTTTTTGAATTGATGCACTAAAATGGTGCGATAATGTTGAAAGAGCTGTCTTAACTGTCGGTTTTGATGTGGCCTGATAATTGCTTGTATATTCATTGTGATGAATGGTATTTATTTTAGAGACTGGAAATATCGAATGAGCGCAACACTAGGAGAGATTACTGATGCCCTATCGACAGGAGTTGTCGTTCTGGATGACACCTTAAAGGTTCAGTATATGAACGCGTCGGCAGAAGTATTATTTGGTAATAGCCGCCGCCGATTGATTGGTGAAACCTATATGCGGCTATTTGAAGAAAGTAGTCTGGATCTTGCTTTTGATAAAGTCAGAGAGTCTGGCGATGTGCAATCGCTGAGACAATTTCATCTTAAGTCTGGTCAAGGGGAGATGATAATTGTCGATATTGTGGTTAGCCCTTACAGCCTTAAAGAAAAAGAAGGCGCCCTATTGCTTGAGCTTTCACGAATCGATCAACAGCTCCGTTTAACTCAGGAAGAAACATTGCTGAGTCAGCTACAGACCACGCAAACTTTAGTTCGTGGGATGGCACATGAAATCAAAAATCCATTGGGCGGGCTCCGGGGTGCAGCACAATTATTAGAGTCTGAACTTCCCAGTCCTGACTTAAAAGAATACACCCGCATTATTATTTCTGAAGCGGATCGACTCCAGGTTCTTGTTGATCGTATGTCAGGTTCACAAGCACCTTCAATCAACGAAAAAGTGAATATTCATGAGGTTTTGGAACGTGTCAGAAAATTAGTCAGTGTAGAGCTGTCTCCTGAAGTAACTATCCGTTTCGACTACGACCCTAGTATCCCCGATTTAAATGCAGATAAAGATAAGTTAATTCAGATTGTTTTGAATATTGTGGTTAATGCGATTAAAGCAGTGGGTGATAAGGGAGAGATAGTCTTTAAGACCAGAATTCAGCGCCGATTTATGTTAAATCAAAAAGTACATCGGTTAGTTTTGAAACTACAAATTATCGATAACGGCGATGGGGTGCCGTTATCTGTTAAAGATAAAGTGTTCTTCCCAATGGTCAGTGGTTCAGCTGATGGCAGCGGGCTAGGTTTGTCAATAGCTCAGTCGCTGGCTAATGCTCATAGTGGTTTAATCGAATTTCAGTCTGAACCTGGCAACACCGTTTTTACATTGTTACTGCCTATATCAACAACTAAGACCAAGAATCAAGGAGATAAGTAAATGCCTCAGTCGGAAGCTATTTGGGTTGTTGATGATGACCAGTCGATTCGCTGGGTGCTTGAGAAGGCGCTATCTAGGGCTGATATGGAGGTACAAACCTTTGATTCTGCTGCTGCACTTTTAAAATCTCTGAAAAGAAATACACCCGGGGCCATAATCAGTGATATTCGCATGCCTGATATGGATGGCTTCGAGTTATTGGGTAATATTAAGGCTACTCATAATGAATTACCTGTGATTATTATGACGGCACATTCCGATATGGACAGTGCTGTTTCTGCTTTTGAAAGTGGTGCATTTGAGTATTTGCCAAAGCCTTTTGATGTTAACGAGGCAACCGAGTTAGCAAAGCGGGCTCTTGAACATAGCAAAAACAATCGCAATTTAGCACCTACAGGAGATGATGTTCAGGAATTAAAACAAACGGGCATTATCGGTAAGTCAGTTGCCATGCAAAGTGTGTTCAGGGCGATAGGGCGGCTAAGCAAGTCGAGTATTTCTGTTTTAATCACAGGTGAGTCAGGCACCGGTAAGGAGCTAGTAGCTGCGGCGCTGCACGAACACAGCCCAAGATCAGATAAGCCCTTTATCGCCATCAATACCGCCGCAATTCCCAAAGATTTATTAGAATCAGAGCTTTTTGGTCACGAAAAAGGCGCATTTACAGGCGCACATGCTTTGCGAAAAGGACGCTTTGAGCAGGCTAATCATGGAACCCTTTTTCTCGATGAAATAGGTGATATGTCGGCAGATTTACAGACCAGATTATTGAGAGTGTTATCGGATGGTAAGTTTTATCGGGTCGGTGGCCATGTACCTGTTGATGTTGATGTCCGAGTGGTCGCTGCAACACACCAAGAATTAGAGCAGCGGGTTGCTGAGGGCCTGTTTAGGGAGGACTTGTTCCATCGTTTGAATGTTATACGTATTCAGTTGCCACCCCTGAGGGATCGCAGCTCAGATATTCCTTTATTGCTAAATCATTTTTTGCAGCGAGCAGCTGAAGATTTACAAGTAGAGAAAAAGGCATTGTTGCCTGATGTGATCGATTTTCTAGAGGCGCTGCCATGGCCTGGAAATGTTAGGCAGTTGGAGAACATCAGCCGTTGGATGACCGTAATGGCTGCGGGCCGTGATGTCACAATGGATGATTTGCCACCCGAATTATCAAATGTTCAGAAGGTTAGTGTCGCAGGAGACTGGCGGGTCCAGCTTGGAAATGAGATTCAGCAGAGATTTGAAGCAGGGGAGTCGCGGATATTGGATCAACTAGTGCCTGAGTTTGAACGCCTGGCATTAGAGGCTGCTTTGCAAAAAACAGCAGGTAGGAAAAAAGACGCTGCTGAGCTGTTGGGCTGGGGTCGGAACACACTGACGCGCAAGCTTAAGGAAATCTACCCACCTTCGGTTCAACCTTAATTGTTGGCGAATTTATTAAGGGATATGCCTATATTCCGATTTTATTCTTAACTCCAAACTGAGTGTTTCCTTAAGCCTTTTATCAGTGTAGCTTGTTACTCTGATCGTCGTATTAGTGCAGCTTATAAGTTTGGCCCAAACTAATTTGATAAAACTTAAATTAATGCATTGACAGGTTTTCATTAGTGTCTATAATGCGCCGCTCAGTCAGGCAGGTAGCACGCTC
>CALAJG010000149.1 GCA_937923375.1 uncultured Leucothrix sp. | reverse complement strand
CCAATCTGATTGTTAACCACAATATGAATGGTTCCAGAGATTTGGTATCCGCGGGTCGCCGACATATTCAACATTTCCATGTTGACGCCCTGACCGGCTAATGCAGCATCACCATGGATAACGATTGGCAATACTGCACGTCGGGCCTCTATTTTATCACGACGATCCTGACGAGCACGAGCAGCACCTGCAACAACAGGTCCAACAATCTCAAGATGTGATGGGTTAAATGCCATCGCAAGATGGACCGGGCCACCCGGAGTTTGCATGTCTGAGGAATACCCCATATGGTATTTTACATCGCCAGAACGGCCACCATTATCAACACTGCCGGCAAATTCATTGAACAACATCGCAGGCGATTTACCCATAATGTTGATGAGTACATTCAAGCGTCCACGATGTGCCATACCAATGACGACTTCACGAGTTCCCAATTCACCAGTGTGTTGGATCAACTCATCCAGTAGAGGAATTAAGCTATCTCCTCCTTCGAGAGAAAAACGCTTTTGCCCGACATATTTCGAATGTAAGTACCGCTCAAGTGTATCGGCTGCAATCAGCTGCTTGAGTAGGTATTTGCGACGATCTGCATCCTTAGATGGATGCAGATGATAGCGGCTTAAATTTTGTTGTATCCACCGTTTTTCTTCTGTACTGGAGATGTACATATACTGTGCACCCGTGGTATCACAGTAAACACCTTCCAGTTGAGAAATTATATCGCGTAGCTTTGCATCACCCAGCTCTGCCATCGAGCCGCTATTAAACACTGTATCAAGGTCATCAGTTGTTAACGAGTGGTAAGCGAGTGTTAATTCAGGCACTTCTTTTTGTACGCCCGACGCTAATGGATTGGTATTGGCTTTTACGTGACCGTTAAACCGGTAAGCATTGATCAGCTGCAAGACTTTTACTTGCTTCTCACGATGTTCAGCGTCTTCACTTTGCGGTGAGGCCGCCTTCGCTCTAAAACCTAAATTATGGAACTTCTCGCGCATTTTTGAGTGGCTAGGCTCACCGCTGCCATTTAGACCAGGCTGCTCGGGTAAGTCATCAAAATATTGCCGCCAGGTCGTCGATACTGACTCAGGATCTTCAAGGTAGGATTCGTACAAGGACTCGAGATAAATTGCGCTATTGCCATCTAACAACGAATCGTTCTGCATTTTTTCGAATAGACTTTGCTGTGTAGTCGCCATGATTTTGATGATGTTTATTAGTGTGATTGTTTGACTCACAGTGCCTTTATTCTATTGGCACTATCGAAATTTTATTCGATTGAATGAGTCCCCCATGTAGCGTATCCGATTACCTATGGGCGTTCTGCAAGCTAATTACAGGGCTCATACCCACAGGTTGGTATTTTGAACGGGATAATACCACTTTCAGAAGCATTAAACACCGTCTAGACCATTGAACAGTTCAGCCTAATTACTATAAATATTTTTAAAGCGTATTTCTTGGGAATATGGAAACACATCGGCGTACTTCCCCTGTCGGATCCGCTGCTGTGTTGTCTTCCAATATTCTACATCCAGCAGGTCACCATGATGCTTTTTAAATAAATTGCGCCGGTCAGGCCGAGATGAGACGAAGGTCAAAAACTCTTCGGGAAATACATCCTTTTCATCGATTGAATACCAGGGCTCTGAAGCCATAATTTGTTGCATATTTTCAGGCTTAGGAATTTTACGAAAATTACAGTCTTCCATTAACTCAATCTCATCATAGTCGTAAAAAATAACACGGCCATGGCTAGTGACTCCAAAGTTCTTCAATAGCAAATCGCCAGGGAAAATGTTGGCAACGGCTAACTCTTTGACAGCGTTACCATACTCAATTATGGCCTCTTCCAGCTGAACTTCATCTGCATCATCTACATAAAGATTAAGCGGTTCCAATCGACGTTCTATGTAGAGATGCCGTATGATCAGGTTTTCACCTTCAATCTTTATGCTGGAGGGTATGCGTTCCTTAATATTAGCCAGAAGCTCTTTGGAAAAACGCTTAAGTGGTAAGGCGACGTGTGAAAACTCTAGCGTATCCGCCAGTCTTCCGACACGGTCATGCATTTTTACCAGTTGATATTTTTCTTTGACTATACGATGAGTTACTGTTTTTGGAGGTGCGAACTTATCGTTGATAACTTTAAATACAAAAGGATATGACGGCAATGTGAACACTGTCATTACCATACCCAAGGTTCCTTTGGTCACTACTAATTGATCGCTTGAGTGCTTTAAATGATCCAAAAAATCACGATAAAACTCAGTCTTACCCTGCTTGCCTAAACCTATTGCAGTATACAAATCAGCTGCGGTTTTATAAGGCATTATTTTCAGCAGAAAGTTAACGACAGCCGATGGTGTGTCGGTATCTACCATGAAGTAGGCACGTGCAAAACTAAATAAGTTGGTGATGTCGCCATCGTCAGTCAGCAAAGCATCTGCATAGATACCTTCCTCCTCTTCTGCGTGGAGTAAAGGGATGGCAAATGGGTGGTAAGTTGTATCATTTAACACGCGCCCAACTATATAAGCCGCCTTATTTCGATACAGCATCGGGGTCAACACCTGCACTTGATAAGCACCAGAATATTCCCGGGTAATTTTAAGTATAGACTGCAGTTGGTCAGTTAAATGGCGGGCATCGCGTGACTGATCAGCAAATGGAAGACCTATATCAAAACTATCTAAGATATCGTTAACCATACTACCCACCGACGCTTTGGTGGGATAGTAACTTTTGTAGACTGGATGATCTCCGGTTAAATACTTAGTAGAAAGCGCAGGTCGCACAAAAATATTGTCATTATTGTAATAGCGATGCGAAAAAGACAGAGTAAATACAGAGTTATAAAATGTCTCAGCCAGCTCTGGTTGGCGATGCTCATACAACATGCTGACATAGGTGAGCTTGACAGCTTTCCA
>CALAJG010000148.1 GCA_937923375.1 uncultured Leucothrix sp. | reverse complement strand
TTCGATTTTGAGACTTTGAAATACTCCATCCTGAAACTCCTTAAACGTTTTAAGGTAGTGTTTACGGGACTTTTTCTCAAACGCTGCATCCATGCCCTCTGCATAAGCTTCAGTTGATAGCTGCTTGTGCTTTTCGTCAACTAGTTCGGCAAATATTTTGACAACTTCTTCATTAGCAATCGGTGTTCCAGTCGCCAAGCCGGGTTGAAGTTTTGCCAGCAATTCCTCGCGCAAAGCTGTGTAGTAACGAAATAAATTTCCGTCGACCCACTGCCTTTCCAAAGCATCAGGAAATAAATCCTTCCGTCTCGCGATAAATTTCATAAAGTCATCACTGTAATCTTCCAACTTATCCATTCTGGTGTTTTTAAGTTGGGTGCGATATAGCTTTATCAATGTTTCCCAAGGCACGCCTATAAGGCCAGCATTGCCATAGACCATGACCCCTACCGGTTGTGTTTTTGAAAGGGCAAGTAGTTTGATCGCAGTATTAAATATTTTTGTCCCGCCAATGGTAACGGCACTGTCAGCGGCCAAGGCCACTCCGGAAGAATTTAGAATTATTACTTCAGCTGTCATAATGTCTCACTAGTAATTTGGCTTTAGTATTCAATCACATACAGAATCACTATACTGCTAACTCTGTGGTTTAGCCAGAAAGCCAACCTTAATAATAGTGCAATCTAAGAATGTTTTACGGCAACCATACTCGCTTTGAGCAAGGCTTCCTCACTATCGCCAATAATCACCTTTAGGAATAGTCGTGCTTTTCCCTTAGTTTGGAGAGTTTCAATAAACGTTGCCTTTATCTCGGCATCACAGCTACATTGACAACGGATATCTACTTTCACTGGCCGTCGATATTCTATTTCCGCCTTACTAACGACCACATCAGCTAAAATCCCAGACTCTCTAGTGAAAACGCTGGTTAGGCTCCATGCAGCTAGCACTGCAAGAGAATATAAACTACCCGCAAATCCTGTGCCATGGACATTGATGTTTGGCTGTAGCGGCGCAGCAATTGTCAATGAACTCCCTGCAAGCCTGAGCACCTCAAACTGCATGGTTTTAGACAGAGGTATGTTCTCGTGAACATGTTGAGTCAGCCAGCGTGCGCTAACCCTCTGATCGCTAATCAAACAGACGCTCTCCCATTTGATCAATCAGAATTTTAGATTTTCGCTTCATCTCATTTGCGCAATCGTCAACACTACCAAACATGTCAGCACGAATCATCTGATGCTCCTGCTCTCCTTTGCGAATAATACCATTTAGACGATACTGACCGCCCTCAGCGGCTGGCATTGGAATAATTTCAAAACCTTCATACTCCTCTGACGGCATTGCTTTAGGTTGTGCGGGTGCTTTTGGAGATCCTGAAAGCAGTGATTTGAGTGATGATAACATTCCCATGTGGACCGGCTCCTTGAGTTAAGTTCAGACAGTATAATACAGCTTGTTAGCGTGCGCTCTTTGTACTGGCAGGCTACGTAAAGATTTTGTAAAGCCAGAAGATTAATGAGCTAATTTCACACATTCACGCGCATACCTGAACACAAGCTTAACTAAAGCTTTGATCAACAAAGGAGAAATAAAATGTTCAGGAAGATTTTAATAACAGGCGCTGCATTGATTGGCCTCGTAACAGCTATTCAGGCAAACGCTCATACGGTGCATACGCACTCGCATAATCATCATAACGCGACTCCCGCACCTAGCTATAACATTACAGTCAATCTCAATCTGTTGTTAACGCTTATAACTAACGGTGTTAAAAACAACTCGCTGACTCATCAGGAAGAGCATTTATGTCGGCAGGACTATGCGCGTATTACGCAATTAAGGACAACTTATAATCGTGGTGGTCTACAACACCATGAACATAAGCAGTTAGAAACACATATCAGAAATGCACAGAAGCGGGTTCGTGATTATTCACACAATGGTCAACGTCGCGTTATAAAGAAAAGGCAACGTCCTCACGTTCACCACATTCATAAACCGACAATTCGTTGGGAGCGCCCAGCGCGAAAATATCGCAAGCATCGTAAACACCGCAAGCTTCGTCCACACCGTGGATCACGGATGAATCGTCATCATCGTGGTCACAGAAAAGGCATTACTTTTAGTAATCGTCATGGACGTATTCGTTTTAATAAGCATGGCATACGAATTCGTATTAACCACTAAGCGTAAATACTTACTTTAGTCGATGACTAGATTTAAAAGAGTAGCCGATAACGCTGCTCTTTTTTTAATATGACATTTTTGCCAACGCTTTAACTACTTTAAACAATGGCCTCTTTTTAGCCGATGCTAACTTAGCAAACTGTGGCTTTAAGCTGCGCAGTACTTCAGGCAGAGAATTACCACGGATTTGCCGATCAAAATTACTTCGCATCACATCATTGGTGGCCACATAAGTAACTAAGTCCGGGTGGTTACGCTGCGAACTTAGATCCCACTCTCCTCCGATGATGTTTCCGGCACTATCCAGTTCAAGATCATATCGATAAGTCATCACGTCCGTTTTATCGTAGCTACGAGGCAAATGATCCAACGCCTGTGGAAACACTTCTTTTTGGTAATGAACTTCTAAATCCACGCCAACAATATGAGTACCGCGGATATCACGATGCACGGAAAATTGATCTCGGGTATATTCGGACTTATGAACTTTGGCACGGAAACCATGACCAAAATGTACCCCTGTCTGTGGGTTAAAATACTTTAGTTTGAATGACTTGATCGGCTGATTCCAAATTTCTTTTGCATAATCAGTATCGACTGAAAAACCACGTTTACCAATACCTATCTGATTTACCAAAACCGTATGGAAATCTGCTGGCGTAGTATCACGGCAGTTATCATCGATTACCCTGCCCTGAGCATCAACTGCTGGGTTAGCTGATGCGCACTTCCCACCAAAGCTTGCAACGCGATAGTCTGAATAGAGCAACGTCAACAACGCACGAACATCGGAAGGATAGAAGGTAATCAATTGCCCTGCAAGATTACGAACTTGCACCGATTTAATAGGAGGAGCCTCGTTATATGCGGCATAAGCCCAGCCATCACAAGAGCCTTCCCACGGTTCAGTTTTCGGGTTGATTTCATTAATAAAAGACTTGGTTAGGGTGTAATTGCTGTCACCGACTAACAAATCATATTTTTCTGCTGGAGAAAGAAAGTTAGCTCTACCCTCTTCTATCATGGTTGCCGCTGGCCGTTCTTTCAAAATGTGCAAACCAGGAACTTTCCAGTCGTTGGGCTGGGGATTATTAATATCTAACCAAAAGCCAGGCTCTGCGTAACGATAGGCCAGACCACCCGCGTATTTTGCCCAATAATCATCTGACCATAGCCTGCGTTTGACTTCGCCCTGAGTTATTCCCCCAAGCTTCTCAAGATTGAAGATTGGTTGGTCCATGTCAAAATCATGAAACGCGCTCTCATGAGCACTAGAACCCACTGATAGAGACAACAGGCAGGCGCTAATTAGCACAGAAAATTTGTTAAACATTACAGTGATTACTCAGCAAAATGAGAAAAAGATATGGGTTTATGCTGACAAAATATCGCGGCACTCACAAGCAATCAACTGCTAGGTGACCAAAGCTGTGAAGCAAACGATAAACTGATTTTTTTATACAAAAATAGGCTACCTTTCATCGGTTAATGAATTTTTATGCTTTTGTAACCTTAATAGCCATTCAGTTTCGCTGGCTTAAATTCAACTGGTTTTTGACTATTTGAATATAATTATTTTCTAATATAGATACCCAGGTACAAATTTAAACCATCTAGGCTAGATTAACTGAATAATCGTTAAGCAACTGTTTTCTTATATTCAGTTTTCCCGTGATAGCTTCTGTCCCTCGAACTTAGTCGCCCCCCGAGACTAGCTTTGAACAACCCAATCAAGGTCATTGACATGCGTATATCACTTATTTTGTGTAGCCTGTTCTTTTCTCAGGCTATATCTGCTGATGAGACATTTTGGACAGTGTTTGATGCTCATCATCATTTCAAAACATCACATACAAATGAAAACCACATTCATGACGTACGCAAAGTGCACCTTGATATTGCATCGCTTAAGCAAGCGTTGACAGCAACTTCAACCGGCGGTAGAGGTGAGCAAAGCATTTCACTTCCTAACGCAAACGGTACATTTCACAACTTTACTTTGCACAGCACCTCAGTAATGTCATCTGCGCTTGCATCTCGCTATCCAGAAATAAAGACCTGGAAAATAGTAAGCACCGAAAACGCGTCGATAACTGGAAGAATTGATATTGGCCCACGTGGATTTCATGGCTTATTTCATACCACTGATGGGGAACGAATTTTTATCGATCCAGAACATTCGAATGGCTTAATTCAAACTGAAATTTATAACGTGCTAAGCAGTCGGGCTACCCATGGTTCTGCGGACCATAATTTCACCTGTGAACTTCATGGTGATATTTCAGCTAAACAGATTTTAGGTAAAGAGTTGGTTAATCCATCCGACGACCTACGAACCTATAGGTTGGCCCTTGCCGTTACTGGCGAATACACACAGCTATTTGGAGGTACCAAGGCTTATGCTCTTGCAGGGGTAACGAGCACGTTGAATCGACTGAATCATGTATTTGAAAGAGACTTAAACATTAGTCTTCAGTTGGTTGAAGATAACGACAAACTTATTTTCACATCGCCGGTAGACGACCCATACAGCAATCAAAATGTGACCAACATGGCAGAGGAAAATATCTTAACCATTAATAAGCTTATTGGTATCGAGAACTACGATATTGGTCATGTTTTTGGCACGGGTAAGACAGGTGGCCTAGCGTTTATTGGGTCAGCCTGCGGCAAATATAAAGCAGGTGGCGTAACAGGTTCGAACTCGCCGGAAGGCGACGCATTTAATATTGATTATGTTGCTCATGAGATAGGCCATCAACTCGGTGCCTCCCACACATTTAATGGCTATGACAAAAGTTGTACTACTAGCAGCCGTGCACAGAACTCAGCAGTTGAGCCAGGCAGTGGAAGCAGTATCATGGGTTATGCTGGTCTCTGTGGCAGTCAGGATCTTCAAGTTCACTCAGATCCCTTTTTCCACTCTCATAGTATCGCTCAAATTAAAAGATTTACTCAACAAGCCGAGGGTGCCAGCTGTGGCAAACTCACTGCCAGCTTAAACAACAAGCCTATAGTGAATGCCGGCGAAAACTATAGCATTCCTGCGCAAACGCCATTTGCCCTCACTGGCGGCTCGAACGATATTGATGGCGACCCTTTATTTTACTCTTGGGAACAAACAGACACTGGTACATCAAGTGATCTCCACAGTGACTTAATTGACAACCCACTGTTTCGAGTATGGAATCCAACCAACAATCCGACACGTTACTTTCCACGCTTGAATGAACTATTACACAGTACATCCGGG
>CALAJG010000147.1 GCA_937923375.1 uncultured Leucothrix sp. | reverse complement strand
ATTCCTGCTCTGCACACTACACCGGCGATTGCGAAGGAGTGGATTCCTCGGCTATTGTCGAATCAGTACGATGCGCGAGACATTCCCGCTCAGCAAAAAAACGGGGTGTTAATGGGCATGTTTATGACCGAAAAGCAGGGCGGTTCTGATGTTCGTAGCAACTCAACGCGTGCGGTGCCAGCATCTGCTGATAAAAGCGGAATTGGTAATGACTATTTACTCACGGGTCATAAGTTTTTTTGCTCAGCCCCTATGTGCGATGCATTTCTGACACTGGCCTACAGTGATGGTGGTTTATCTTGTTTTTTGGTGCCTCGCTGGAGGCCGGATGGTGAACGCAATGCCCTCAACCTACAGCGCATTAAAGACAAGCTTGGCAACCGTTCCAATGCATCGACCGAAATGGAGTTAGAAAACACTTTGGGTGTCATGGTTGGTGAAGAAGGGCGTGGAATTCGCACCATTATTGACATGGTGGCTCTCAACCGAATCTATTGCGCTAACGCATCAGCCGGGACAATGCGGCAGGCCTTGGTTCAGGCATTACATCACACGACCCATCGACAGGCGTTTGGCAAGGCACTGGTAGATCAGCCGTTAATGCAAAATGTACTAGCTGATCTGGCGTTGGAAGCGGAAGCTGCATTAGCGCTTTCGATGCGTGTCGCCAGAGCGATGGATCATGCAGAAAGCAATGAGGGTGAAGCTGCACTGGCGCGAATCGGCACTGCTATCGCTAAATATTGGAACTGTAAACGGACGCCGCCGCAGGTAGTTGAGGCGTTAGAGTGCCATGGTGGTCCGGGCTACATCGAAGAGTCGATTATGCCTCGGCTTTATCGTGAAGCGCCACTAAACAGTATTTGGGAAGGCTCAGGTAACGTGATGTGTCTTGATGTGTTGCGTGCCATGCAACGTGAAAAGGCGGCTATTCCAGCGCTTATTGCTGAGTTAGAAATGGCTAAAGGCGGTAATGCTGCGTTGGATCGAGCGGTTAATACATTAAAAGATGAATTGTCTGATACTGATGATCTTCAGTATCGAGCGCGTAGTCTGACAGAGCAAATGGCATTGACGCTACAGGGTGCGCAGCTCGTGCAATATGCACCGACGGCTGTTGCTGATGCATTTTGTGTGTCGCGCTTTGATACGGCCTATCGTGGTGCGTTTGGGACGTTGCCAAAGGGTTGTGATGTTAAGGCTACAATTCAGCGGGCTAGCCCTAAATAAAGCATTTACAGTATGAGGCTGTTGTGAAAAAAGACGGTCAGGCGGTTATACTTTGATTTTCGATCTCCAACAATCCCCCAATCTGGGAAATTAATATGACAGTGCAACACACTGAGGAAATCATCGCTAAGCCCCGTCGCAGTTTCATTTTCACCCCCAGTCTGCGCCCGGAAATGTACCCCAAAGCCCTAGCCTGCGGTACCGATATTGTCTGTGTCGAACTGGAAGATGGCATTGCGCCGAAAGACAAAGACAAAGCACGCCGTAATGCACTGGCCCTATTTGAACAGCCGAAGGCCAACGATGGTATTGAACGAATTGTCAGGATCAACTGCGTGCGTTCCCTGTTTGGCATGGATGATGTGCAGGCCATCCTGAAAACCGATACACCACCACCGGCGATTATGCTGCCCAAAGTAATGACACCGGATGAGGTGGTATGGCTGGATAATCTGCTGACTGAACGAGGGCATGATACGCGGCTGCATGTGATTATTGAGACCAATGCCGGGCTGGAAGCGGTGTACGACATCGCTAAGGCCAGCCCGCGTATTGAGGCGTTGTTTTTTGGTGGCGTGGATATGGCGGCGGAGCTGCGCTGTAAAAATAGCTGGGATAATCTGCTGTATGCGCGCTCGCGGGTAGTACATGCGGCGGCAGGTGTTGGCATTGATGCGATTGATGTGCCATTTCTGGATTTGAATGATGAAGACGGCTTGCGTGAAGCAGCGATTCAGGCACGGGATCTGGGGTTTAGTGGTAAAGGATCAGTGCATCCAAAACAAATTCCGGTGATCAATGATGTGTTTACCCCGGATGCTGAAGCAGTGGCGCGGGCGAAGCGCATTATTACGGCGTTTGAGGAAGCCGATACCGGACTGGTAGTCATTGATGGCAAGCTAATTGAAACCCCGGTGTTGCGCGAAATGCATCGTTTGTTGGCGATTGCCAAATTAAGCAATTTGCATCTTTAGCCACTGAGCCTCCTAATAGGTTTAATAATTATGTCGTGCTGCTTATACTCGCCATTAAATTCATTACAAGGGGTTAGTCCATGCAAGATTTTATAGATACTCCAGCAAATAACCAATCAGCTAATGCTGATCTGCCTCTTTACGGCACTATCGCCAGCTTTCTGCAATTGCCCCCTGTCACACGGTTAGAGGATAGTGAGGCCGATGTGGTGATTAGCGGTGTACCTTTCGATCTTGCTACCTCGGGGCGTTCTGGCTCGCGTTTTGGGCCACAGGGCATCCGTATGGCATCCGCCAATCTTATGTGGGAGGGAGTGCGCTGGCCCTGGGATTTCTGCCTGACTGATCGCCTAAAAGCTGAGGATATCGGTGATTTGGTGTTCAAGCACGGCGAGCCCCAAACCTTAGTTGACAACCTGGAAGCTCATGCCAAACGCATTCTGGAAGCCGACAAAAGCATGCTCACCTTTGGCGGCGACCACTTTATAACCCTGCCGCTGTTACGCGCCCACGTCGCCAGGCACGGTCCGGTTGCTCTGATCCACTTCGACGCTCATACCGACAATTACTCTGGTGGAAGCCTCTATGACCACGGCACTATTTTCTACCACGCCGTTGAAGAGGGACTTCTGGACTGCGAGCACAGCATACAAATTGGCATTCGTACTACCTACGAAGTTGAGAACCATCCCTTCGAAGTACTGGATGCGGCTTGGGTCAACGACCAAGGGCCGTACAAGGTACTCGAGCACATTCGACAGCGTGTCGGGGATAAGAAAGCTTATTTGAGTTTTGATATCGACGGGCTTGATCCCGCCTATGCACCGGGCACTGGTACGCCGGTAGCGGCAGGGATAAGCATCGATTGTGCGCTTAAAGTGATTCGCGGTATGGTTGGTCTAAACCTGATTGGTATGGATGTGGTTGAAGTCGCTCCAGCCTACGATCATGCCGAGATTACCTCATTGGCTGCGGCGACATTGGCGTTGGAGTACCTCTATGTGATTGCGGCTAACCAGTGACCCATCCTATTAACCGATCCGCTTATGATGCAATTTACAGGAGCGAATAATGTCACAGGACAACTTACGTGTGACGACTGAACAGTTGAAGGATGAGTTGCGATCCGTCTATATGGATTTCTACGTTGAAGGATTCAAAAAAAATGATATTTCATTAATCGATAAG
>CALAJG010000146.1 GCA_937923375.1 uncultured Leucothrix sp. | reverse complement strand
CTGATGCCCGCTATTTTCCCTAACCTTGGTAACTTTGGACAAACGTCTGGTGATATTGATACCGCTTATCTTGATGAATTGTTTGTAATTTGACAATAAAAACACTTGATAACGAACGCCAACACACCGGTTAAATCTTCTGATAATATGTGCAGTCAAATTAATAATTGCCAATGCAAAAGGGGAAACGCATGAGCAAATATAAGGTTGCCTTTATTGGGCTAGGGGTAATGGGCTACCCTATGGCGGGCTATCTCGCTTCATCCGGACATTCCGTCTGTGTTTACAACCGCACTACCAGCAAAGCAGAAGCTTGGGTAAAGCAGTACGGAGGTCGTTTTGCGCAAACACCTGCGGAAGCTGTCGAAGGCGCTGATTTTGTGTTTGCCTGTGTCGGAAACGATGATGACTTACGCAGTGTAACGACCGGTGAAGATGGTGCGTTTAAATCGATGCCGACGGATTCTATTTTTGTTGATCACACAACAGCATCAGCTAATGTCGCTCGCGAGCTGTCGGCTACTGCGACCGAGCTAGGTTTTGGCTTTCTTGATGCGCCGGTTTCAGGTGGTCAGGCAGGGGCGGAAAATGGCGTGTTAACCGTAATGTGTGGTGGTGACAACGCAATCTTTGATCGTGCTAAGCCATTGATCGATTGCTTTGCCAAATCCGTGCAGTTAATGGGCGATTCTGGAGCAGGGCAGCTAACTAAAATGGTGAATCAGATCTGCATTGCTGGTTTGGTACAGGCACTGTCTGAGGGCGTTGCGTTTGCAAAAAATGCGGGCCTTGATGCTAAGCAAGTGTTTGATGTTATTGGCAAAGGGGCGGCGCAATCCTGGCAAATGGATAATCGTCATGAAACGATGATAGACGGCAAGTTTGACTACGGCTTTGCGGTTGACTGGATGCGTAAAGATCTGGGCTTATGTTTTGATGAGGCAGAGCGCAATGGTTCTGCTTTGCCCGTTGCTCAGCTGGTTGATACTTACTACGCTGAAGTACAGGCTAACGGTGGCAACCGTTGGGATACATCCAGTTTGGTAACGCGCTTGCCTTCAGATGGTAAAGCCAACGCGTAAGCTTTTTAAGGGGTGAGAGCGCTAGGGCTTTTTGGTGTCCTCATCCTCTTTTGAAAAAAGACCGATTATTGAGTCAGTCACTGAATCGAGAAATGACTTTTCCTTTGGGCTTTTGTCTGCTGCATTGGAGGCTTGTTTAGCTACATCTGTTGTTTCCTTGGGATTAGGTAACTTCTCGTGATAGCGTTCTGGGTTGTGAGCCATGGCGTAAAAGATTTTTTCATCGATTGCCAGGCCAGTTTCGCAATGCGCAGCCACCATCTTTTCGTTCACTGCAAGCACCTGCTTTTTTGAAATAACAATTCCTTGCAAGTATTGCGAACAGTAACTATCTAATGGCAGTTTTTGATATGCCTTTTCCTCAGTCGATAGCTTAAGCGGTGTGCCAGCAATCATGACAATGTTATCCACAGCGACTGATTCGTAGCGGTAGTTCAGTAACTGCTTAGTTTCGCTACTCACTATCCAATAACAAGGAGATTCAAGTAACAGAGGAATAGTTTTGTTAGTCCCTTCTGATTTTGTTCCTACCTGAAGCTGACAATTGACTTTTCCATTGTCTAATGTGAATTCATAGTTATTCAATGAGTGCGAGAGCTCACTCGTTGGTTTGGTAGGTGCCTCAGCCTTGAGGGTATTGGCAGTAAGCAGTGTTAGAAATACCAGTCCTAACGAAGTAAAAGTAATTCTGCTAAGCATTTAGTAGACATCCCAAAACCAAAGTTCTTTAAAGTCAGAGTCAAAATAAGAAGGGAATCCACCTACCAGTGCTTGACCGTCCCAGACGTCAATATGATCAGTTGTTCCCCAGCCATCTCTGAAAAAGATAACGCCGCTGCGGCCAATAATTTCCTCTTGACTATTGACAATACTGCGAGGTCCAAAGGTCGAGCGTTGCGACTTAATCCAGTTAGCGAGCTCTTGAGCGGCGAGCACATGGCCTTTTACTAAGCCATCTTTGTGATGCTTAAAGGCACGATACTCAGTTGTGCAGCGCCTCATTACTCGCCTATCTTGTGACAGTTTGATTCCTGAAAGTTCAAGCGCCGTGCTCATTCTTATAGCGCACTGGTTAACAAACAGTGTTTCATCGCAAACGTTTTTACGGCCAGGGTGGTTGTGCCAGAACAATTTCATCAGCGAGACCGTCACAGCAATGCTCGATTCACCCTGAGGGTTTTTAACTTTAATCAGCTGAGTGTCGTTATCCGAGTCAGAAGCCTTGTCAAAACGTAAATTGAACTGGCCTGTGGCAGGGTCAATGCCTTGAACAATGGAAGCATGGCTCGCATTGCTAAGATCTAAGCTGCAGTTATCATATTGATTCGCAGGGTCGGTAACGATCTGGAAGATTGTTCCCTGATTTAAAGCTACTTTCGTATCAGCCGTTGTGATGCTAGCTATGACAGGTGGGCGATGCTGAGGTTGCGAAATCTCCGGAGGTGTCGGTTGAGTAGTCTCAGGTAAAGGAGGAGGCGTGACGGGTTCAGGCCTTGTCGTTTCAGGCAGCGGAGGAGGTGTGGTTACTTCTGGCTGAATTGTTTCAGGTAACGGAAGCGGAGCCGTCGGCGCATCATCATTGACATTTGAGCTGTCTGTTGTGGGCCTGGCACCAGGGGTTGGTGCCGCTGGCGGTATGCTAGGAGTGTTTGGCGATTCCGGCTTTACCGATGTCCCAGCGCTCCCGCTTACCGTACCACTGCCACTTGACGTAGAACGGGAATTAAAGAAGTTGCGTATCCACTGCAAGAATTCACTGAATGACATACCTTACCTCCCTGTAATATAGGTATTGTTTTCTTAATCTTCTCTACTTCTGCACTGTCTTGCAGTGTTAGCCCGATAGCGTTGCTAGTCCTTGAATTTACCAGCATCAGACTTATTTACCCACGTGTGCGCTGAGTCAAGCGCTTCGCGGGCGCGTTTTCTGCGCTCCAGATACTGTTTACTGAAGCCCTGAGTAGAAGCC
>CALAJG010000145.1 GCA_937923375.1 uncultured Leucothrix sp. | reverse complement strand
GCTTTCGATTAAAGTGTTTCAGGCACTAGCTGCATCGCTGAAAATGAGGCCAGGCCGAAAGGTGATTCTCTCAGATACTGGCAACTTCCCAACTGATTTGTACATGGCAGAAGGGCTGATTGATACCATCGGCAAAGACTACGAATTGCGCGTGGTTGAATCTGAGTCGGTTGCAGAGGCCATTGATGATTCAGTTGCTGTTGTTATGTTGACACAAATCGATTATCGAACTGGTCGAATGCACGATATGAATTCTCTGACACAAAAAGCTCATCAAGTAGGCGCGGTGATGTTATGGGACCTTGCGCATAGTGCAGGCGCTATTCCACTAGACCTAGAGGAGAGTAACTGTGAGTTTGCGGTGGGTTGTACTTATAAATACCTAAATGGTGGGCCAGGTGCTCCAGCGTTTATTTACGTTAGACCTGATTTGATAGATACCGTGAAGCCTGCTTTAGCGGGTTGGCTGGGGCATGATTCGCCGTTTGCTTTTGAACAAAATTATCGTCCAGCCGGATCCATTGAACGCATGCGGGTTGGAACGCCACCGGTGCTGCAAACCAGTGCCTTAGAAGCTGCTCTAAGTGTTTGGGAAGGCGTAGATATCCAAGAACTGAGAACTGCAAGCATTACACTCTCGGAACGATTCATCTCAGAAGTTGAGTTGCGTTGCACCGCATTGACGTTGGCTAGCCCGCGTGATCCTGCCGTGCGTGGGTCGCAGGTGTCGTTTGCTTTCGATCACGGGTATGCGGCGATGCAGGCATTGATAGATCGTGACGTGATAGGTGATTTTCGTGCCCCAAACATCATGCGTTTTGGCTTTACACCACTGTATTTGGATGAACAGGATGTGGTTGCTGCGGTTGATGTTTTACAGGATATTCTCGACAATAAATTATGGGATGATCCAAAGTATAAAACAGCTAAAGCAGTGACCTGATGAGGAAATAGGAGTACAGCGATGAGTCTAATTTTAAAAGAAAAACTGACAGGCCCTACTGCGTGGCGTGGTGAAGATCTTAGGCTGGATGACTCATGGAAGATCCACCTTTCTAGCGACACGATTAACGTAATAGACGCGGCATTAGCCGAGGTAAAAGCGCGAGGCTTATCATTCCCTAACTTCACAAAAAATGACTTTCTAATACATGCCATAAACGAAGAGCTAGCTAAGTACGCTGAGGAAATGGAAAACGGCAAAGGCTTCCTATTGCTTTGCGGCTTACCAATCGCTAGCTATAACAGTGATGATCTCGACATCATTAACTACGGCATTGGCTTGCACTTAGGAACGCCAGTTTGTCAAAACCTAAAAGGGGACTTGCTCGGTAAGGTAATGAATATTGGCGACATCACCAAAAAAGAAACCCGCGTTTACGAAACCAATCTCTATCTTCCTTACCACACCGATGTATCGGATGTATTTGGTCTAATGTGCGTTCGCCAAGGAAAATCCGGAGGCTTAAGCAGTCTGGTGAGCAGTGGGGCGGTTTATAATGAGATCTTAGAAAACTACCCCGAGTACCTGGGCGTGTTCTATCGACCGATGTATTACGCGCATCTTGGTACTGACCCCTCCATCAAGTCGCCAATATTTAGCTACCATGATGGAAAGTTAAGTGCTCGCTACTTACGTCAATATATCGAGTTAGGCGCAGAGCTTGCCAGCCGTCCGTTGTCACGCGTTGAAATCGAAGCGCTGGATGTGTTTGATGAAATTATCCATAGGCAAGACATGCGTCTGGATATGATGCTTGAGCCGGGGGATTTGTTATTGGCAAATAACTATGCCGTTATGCATTCGCGTACTAGCTTTGAGGATTATGATGAGCCAGAGAAGCGACGAAAATTGATTCGGCTTTGGGTTAAGATGCCGAATGCTAGGACGTTGGCTCCAGACTTTCCTGGGCAGAATGGGTTTCCACCACCTGAGAGCCCGTGATAGAAATAGGTGACTTCCTATTTATAGAAATGCTGGGCAAGGACTTTATTCGGGCGAAAAAAAAGACCATGAGAAACGGTCTTTTTCAAATTTGGCTCCTCAGGCAAGACTCGAACTTGCGACCAATTGATTAACAGTCAACTGCTCTACCAACTGAGCTACTGAGGAATTGTTTGAGCGGCGTATATTAGTTTCGCGTGGCGACTTCGTCAACACCTTTTTGATGATTTGTCAGAAAAAAACCAAGCGTAGTGGAGTCTGCTTGTTTTGCGATTAACTTATCCAGAATACCTTCAAGAATTGGGCAAAAAAGCCAGCTGAATTGTCTCTCAATAACCGGATTTTTCTGCTTGATCCAATGCCCCGCTTGATTCCCCCCAACAGTATGCCACTGGCTCAGCCATTGTTTACTGTAAAAGCTGGTTTCTTGCTCATCCTTAGCGATAGTTTCGGCTGCAACGCCTACTTCAATCTTCAGCTCTTCAATAATGATTACACGTTTTTCATCTGATGCACCAAATTTTTGTAGGTGCTGAGTTTCAAAGGTTTCACGCAGCATCTCGATAGGCATGCATTTCAGGATCAGGCTATTTTTACCGCCTTCATAGCGTAGCTTCAGGCGCCAACAGGTTTGCAAGTCGTCAATCTTAATACCTTGTTTTAAATGAGCGTCTTGGCAACTTTGGCGTACCTCCCGTCCTATCGCTTCAATCTCTGGCATATTGGTTTCATCAAGCGGTAGGTTTAATGTGCGACTACAGGCAGATGACTTAATGGGGGAGAAGTGGCTGCAGGGTTTACTCAGTTCAGTTATGCCCAGAGACTCTGCGATAAATGATAGACAAAGAAGAGATGCAGCGTCGTCATGATAAAGAATGGAGGTGGAAATATTATGGCGTTTGAATTTTGTCTGGAGTATTGCTGCCTGTTGCTTACTATCTTGCCAGATGGCTGCAAAGGCGACTTGCTCCTGATTTAACCAAAATCCTGTTGCCTCGTGATAGTCGCGGATGACCTGCTGAGTTGTTTGTTGCAACTTATCGCGTTCAAAATAAGGGTTATCCGGGTTGTCACCCAAAAAGGTATAACAATCAGCAATCTTAAAAGGTGCGGTATTTTTACTCTGATTGTCATTCGACGCAGAAAGATAACGTCCAACATGGTGTACAAATCGCTGGCTTAGGCTAGTACCTAAGGCATCTTTCAATTCTCGCTTCGCAAATAACATGAATTACTCCGATCCATTTATGTAGCTTGCAGCTTCGTGCAGTACTTCGATACCTGCGCCCGGCTTGTGCGCCTGCTCACTGATATGACGACGCCATGCTTTGGCTCCCACCTGTCCCTGAAATAAACCAAGGATGTGGCGCGTCATGTGTTTTAGGAACACCCCCTCGCTGAGGCGTTCTTCCACATACTCTATGTACTGCTGCAAAATCTGCAGTCTTGTTGCGTTTTGATGCGCATCTTTATATATCATGGCATCTACATCAATCAGGTGATAAGGATTGTGATACGCCTCCCTGCCAACCATCACGCCGTCGACTGACTGTAAATGCTGCTGACACTCCGTAAGTGTTGTTATCCCGCCGTTGATTATTATTTCCAGTTCGGGAAACTCACGCTTAACGGCATACACCAAATCATAATTTAGTGGTGGCACGTCACGGTTTTGCTTAGGGCTTAATCCTTTTAACCACGCTTTTCGGGCATGGACGATGAACGTCTTGCAACCAGCATCCGCAACGGTGCTGATAAATCGACGGAGACTAACTTCTTCATCTTGTTCATCGATTCCAATACGATTTTTTACCGTAATGGGGATGGATACAGCTTGCTGCATAGCAATGACACAGTCTGCAATCAGCTCGGGCTCAGCCATCAGACAGGCGCCAAAAGCACCTTTTTGTACCCGATCACTCGGACACCCGACATTGATGTTGACTTCATCGTAACCAAAATCCTCAGCCATCTTGGCGCAGGTGGTCATATTTTCAACATCACTACCACCCAATTGTAATGCAACCGGGTGCTCAGCGTGATCAAATTTTAAGTAGCGCTCATTATCTCCATGTATGAGGGCACCGGTCGTCACCATTTCCGTGTAAAGCCACGCATGTTTAGTTATAAGTCTAAGAAAATAGCGCTCGTGACGGTCAGTCCAATCGAGCATGGGGGCAACACAATAGCGTCGGGGCGACTCTTTAGGCAGTTCAATCAAAGCGTAATGCCAGATTTTAAAAGAGGCAAATTATACTCCGATACGCTAGAATTCAAACGACTTTTTATAGGGATAACAATAATGGATCCGCAACAGTCTATAGAAGCTGGGAACTGGGTCGCGTTAGCGGCATATATGGGGTTTAGTTTTTTCGTCGGTTTTGCGATTGGTTTTGCCACGCGCACATTCATGAAAATTTTCTTTTTTGGCGCTGGAGCTTTGTTCATCGCGCTTTTTCTTTTGCAGTATAATGGCATTATCGATGTAAACTGGAGCAGCTTCGAAGTTGCTTACAACGGTATGATCGATTGGGTCTCACCGCACTTGGGTGGACTTAAAAGCTTCATTACCGCTAACCTTTCATCAGCTGCGATGGCGGGATTAGGATTGTTTTGGGGTTTAAGACGCAAATAGTTTTTAGTTTCATGTCGCCACTACGCCTGTGATTCTATGACCCTCCGCCTCGCTCCAATGTTTACTATGCAAACATTCAGGCTCAGAATGTCGGCCTCATAGATGCAGCCGGTCAGTGGCTTGTTATCATTCAAGTTTAAGTTTTTAAGAGGGAGCGAAATGTCTGTTCACAATGCGCCAAAGGCTGTCACGATTAAAACATTGGCCAAACTTAAGTCTGAAGGCGAAAAGTTCAGCTGCATGACGGCTTATGATTACTGTCAGGCTTACGCCGTGAGTAACAACGGTGTTGAGCTAATCTTGGTGGGTGATTCACTGGGCATGGTGATTCATGGGCATGACAGCAGTTTGCCCGTGACGGTTGAGGATATTGCCTATCATATTCGCTGTGTACGACGTGGCAATGTGGGTAGCTTGATCATGGCGGATATGCCGTTTATGAGCTACTACTCCGAGGATGTGAGTCTGCAAAATGCAGCAACATTAATGAGTGAAGGCGCGCACATGGTAAAGCTTGAAGGTGGTGCTTGGCTCACAGAATCAACACGCTTACTTTCTGAAAGAGGCATACCAGTGTGTGCTCATATGGGGTTGACGCCACAATCGGTGAATCACTTAGGAGGATATTCAGTACAGGGGCGTGACCCGGATGCGGCGCAAACGATGATTGATGAAGCGTTGATGTTGCAGGAAGCGGGAGCGAGTGTACTACTCTTAGAGTGTATCCCTGAGGAACTAGGTGAACGTATAACCAAGGCGTTGGATATCCCGATTATTGGTATAGGGGCGGGCGCTAAAACCGACGGTCAAATTTTAGTCTGGCATGACATGATGGGGCTATGGCCTGGTCGTCCGGCAAAGTTTGTTAAGAACTTTCTTAAAGAAACCGAGGGCAGTATTGATGATGCTATCAAGCTGTACGTTGATCAGGTCAAAGCCGGCAGCTTTCCAGGGCCCGAACATAGTTATGAATAATGAGAAAAAATAACCGCCTTATTTTATTAGAATGGGCTGAGCAATCCAGAATTGATGTTTCTAAATTGCCCGACGCGTTGCGTCTGAGTGGCGCGATGCCCGATGGTAATGATTGGCACCGTTTCTTAGATAAATTATTACTATTGCTGGGTGCCTTGCTAGCGGTTAGCGGCGTCATTTTCTTCTTTGCGTATAACTGGGATGAGATGGGACGTTTTAGCCGTTTCGCGCTAGTGCAGGGATTGATTGTGCTGACACTATTAGGTGTCTGGCAGCTGGGTTTAGAAAAAATTACTGGCAAAGTTGCATTACTGAGTGCTGGAATATTGGTCGGTGTACTGCTCGCTTTGGTGGGTCAGACTTATCAAACCGGAGCCGACACTTATGAGCTTTTTGCTGTTTGGTGCTTGCTAATTTTACCTTGGGCATTTCTTTCCCGGTTTGATCTGATGTGGCTGTTTTGTCTGCTGCTTCTGAACATAGCTATTGTTCTCTACTATCAAACGTTTGGTGGTTTCTTCAGTATCGCTTTTGGTGTTGAACAGGTGCTTTGGCTATTATTTATCATAAATACCCTAGCGCTGTTAGTTTGGGAGTGGCTTGTCCACTCGGTTAGAACATCAAGGCGTAGCGTGCGCTGGGTCACACGCCTGCTTGCCACCGCTAGCGGAGGATTTATTACATCCTTAGCGATATTTGCTGCCCTTGGGAACAATGTAGCGGGCACATTACCTGCCCTGTTTGGCTGGGCAATTTGGATGCTTGGAGCTTACTACTGGTACCGCAAGGTTGAACTAGATGTTTATGTATTAGCGATTGGGGTTTTGTCCGCAGTTGCCGTCATCAATGTGGCGCTAAGCCGGGTCTTATTTGATACTTTAAGTGTCGATGGGGCTGGCGGTTTTACCTTGCTGAGCCTATCAGTAATTGGGATCTCTGCGCTAGGGGCGGTTTGGCTAAAGCGAGTGGTCGCTAAGGAGCAGTCATGACACCTCGACATGAAACCATTTTATGGCGAAGCCTTTCCGAAAAAGGCTTGGTGGCTGGAGATGAGCCGGCACAAACTGAAGGCAACGCGCCTTGGTACGTAAGAACCATGCTAGGGATCGCCGGTTGGGTTGGTGCCTTGTTTATGCTCGGTGCGGTGTTTAGCGGCATCGCAATGTTGTTTGATTCAGCGGTTGCAGCAGGTGTGCTAGGGCTTATTGCGTGCATCTTGGCAGTCATTATTTATCGCTCACTTAGAAATAATGACTTTATGGCTCAGTTTGGCTTTGCAATTAGCTTAGCGGGGCAGGGTTTGCTGGTTTTCAGTACGATACAAGGCCTGCAGTTATTTAAAAATGAAGACGCTTTTAGCCAAAAAATCAACCTCTTAGCAATGATTTTGGTCGGCCTGCAAAGCATTTTGTTTTTGATGATACCAAATTACTTACATCGTATTTGGTCCGGCGTGATCGGTATTGCCGCGCTGACATTTCTACTGTCTGAGCTTGGTTTATATCCATTTACTCTCTTTTTATTGCTCGCGGCTGCGGCAACGATCTGGTTACAAGAATTTACCTGGGCTAAACACGGTTCAAAGGTGCAAGCCTTGGGGTACTCTTTTGTCTTTGTTTGCTTTGCCCATCTAATCACACAAAACAAAACGTTGGGTTTCAATCGCTTTTGGGGTGAGCTTTTTGGTGTTTCACCATTAGGTGGTGCTCTCGGTATAACACTATCATCGCTGGCGTTAGGGATAGTATTATTGGCTGTCGTATTGGTACTCATTAAGCGGGCAAAATTATCCGTGATTAGTGGCAAAGGCATTGCTGTAATACTGCTGGCAATTTTGATCGCTGTGATTGGGATAAAAGCGCCCGGTATTACCATTGGTTTGGTGTTTGTATTACTAGGTCATGCTCACGGCAATAAGGTACTGACAGGCATTGGATTAGTCACTTTGATTGCCTTCCTTTCGCAGTTTTACTATCAGCTCGATCTGACCTTACTGCAAAAATCCCTGGTGCTATTTTTTAGTGGAGCCGCATTGATAATCGTTCGTCAGCTCATGCATTATTTTTGGCCGAAAGTGGAGTCAAAGAATGCGTAAAATAGCAGCTATGGTTGTTGGCCTTATCATTCTCGGGCTTGTAAATTATTCGATTTTCTCGCGTGAAAAGCTGATCTCAGACGGCAAGACAGTGTTGTTGGAACTAGCGCCCGTTGACCCGCGTTCACTAATGCAAGGAGATTACATGGCGTTGCGATTTGCGGTGACCGCTCGAGCGCAAAAAGCCTTGAAAGAACGGAGTGAGTCTGGTGTTGAAACGGTAGATAAATCGGGTGACGGATACATTATTCTAGCGTTAGATGATAAAGGCATTGGCCAATTTAGTCGTATTGATGATGCCAGTGAGCTGAAGCCAAATGAAGTGAGAATGTTATACCGTAAACGTGGTCAGAAGATGAAGTTCGCGACGAATGCATTCTTTTTTCAGGAAGGAAAAGCGAAGCTCTACGAAGCGGCTAAGTACGGAGAGTTCAAAGTTCGCGGCGATGGTGAGTCCATCTTGAGAAGTATGAGAGACGAGGCGCTTCGTACTATTGGCGAGTAAAAAAAGCCACATCAGTGGCTTTTTTTAAATCTATGGGGCGTCAAGTGAGATTAACCGCCGTATTTATGGCTGTGATTTGCTTGGCTAGATTTGTGGCAGTGACTTGAGCTTTTAGTCATACTGTTGGCCGAATGGTTGTGGCAAGAATCGCCTTTCATCATCGTTGTGTCTTTCATTTTGTCTTTCTTCATTGCATGCTTGCCGTCCATCATTTTACCGTCTTTCATCGCATGCTTGCTGTCCATCATTTTACCGTCTTTCATTGCATCCTTGCCATCCATCATCTTGGCATCTTTCATTGCATCCTTACCGTCCATCATTTTGGCATCCTTCATCGCAGGCTGCAGAGCATCAGCGTCTGAAGCTATGTTTGAAGTACAAGCTGTCAGCGCAAAGCTGGTGGCTAAAATTGCAATCGTCGTTGATATTTTCATAGTGAATTCCTTTTTATTGAGAGAAATGACCTGCATAGTCGCTAACGGTTCTGTAATAGAGCATACATTCAGCGACACATTGACCCATACGCATTTTAGGCAAAAACCGATGCAATCTAATTCATATTATTCTCTGGCCCAGTACCATAAATCTTGCAGCGTTTCGGTCATACTGTCTGCTAGCGCTAAGGCAGAATTAAAGGTTGTTTCATCAAACGTTTTAAAAAGACCAAGATTGTTGATAGCAGCAGGGGGCAGCGATAAATATCGCGACAAACATGAGGCGTCAAACCACGGGTTACCAATCGCTGCATATTCCCAGTCTAAGATAACCAATTCAGCGTTTGAGTCGGTGTTATGAAGTGGTTTAGTGAGCACTAAATTGCCAAGGTGAATATCATGATGTACCAAGCAATTAGGAAGCTTTGGGAGGGCGGCGAGATCGTCTTTTATCGATTGAATCCTTGCGTGAGCAAGCTCATCATGGCGCGCCGATGCCATGGGTAAATAGATTTCATCCAGAAAGCGTGGGTAGTCAATTTCAAGAGCATCTGATCTCACTGGAATTGCTTGCAGTGCGTCAATGGCTGCCAATAATTGCTTTTGGTGTTTAAGAAGTAAGTGAGAAGGTGTGTCTTGCGTAGTGCTAATGGGGGCGTAGTGTTGCATCAAGCACCAGCCTTGTTCAGGATCATTACGGAGGATTTTAGGTGCCCATTGATGCGGGGAAATTAGATTTAGAATATTGGCTTCTCGAAGACGGCTAACGCCCGGTGTGTCTTTGGCTGGGGCGTTAATTCGTAAAACAACCGTTTCAGCCAGATTATCTGGAAGGCTTATGGTTGAACGATCCGATTTTAACTTACCGAGGAAAATCGAATTGCTACTGCCTCGCGCAAATGGCTCCCAGACATAAGCACTACGCAAGGCTTCATCCTGCACTGTCTGTTCAATCAGCCGTTGCCAATCCTCCTGCATAGTATGTTTTCACCCCTTGTTCTATAATCGCTTTTTTCTGACGGAGCCCAGAATGACATCGCTGTTTGGCAAGCTTAGTTTAGCATTTTTGCTA
>CALAJG010000144.1 GCA_937923375.1 uncultured Leucothrix sp. | reverse complement strand
AATATTGGTTTTATTAATTCCTATGAGGACTATCCTCCGCTATTGTTGAACTCAGAAAACGATGGTCGGGAAACAATTAACATACCAGTTGACATCGATACCGTTATAAATGCGAATCTCAAAATAAGCTGCGTCAACAATATTTTCTTCGCTGTTTCTCAGACGAAACATTCTGTACTACCGTTTGAAGTTGCACTTAACCCAGAGCCCACCAATATACCATCTAAAGGCAGTGGCTCATTTAGCTTTTTAGTTAATCTGGGGCTACTCTTATTATTGCTAGCTCACAAGAAAAAGATAGTTTAGTCACTTGCTCAACTTGTCTTACACCTGTTATTTGCAGCAATTGGATTACTTTTTTAAGATTGAAGACTTGAGTTGATTGACAAAATATATGGCTAGCGTTAAATTGCGCGTTTCCGGTAGTTACCGGATTCTGAACCACTTGCCGAAGTGGCGGAATTGGTAGACGCGCCAGCTTCAGGTGCTGGTGAGCTTCGGCTCGTGGAGGTTCAAGTCCTCTCTTCGGCACCATCCAAAGACTAAAGTTCTCTGTTAAATCCCAAGATCAAAAATATCCGGATCAAAATCCAGCTCAAACGGTGAGCGCCCAACAACTTTAAACACGCCTGACTTAATTAGCCATCCGACCATTTCAGCGTTCATTTCAATTGGACCGACGCCATCAATAATGACGAGTACATTACCAGGCAAAGCTGAAAAGCTTTGAGATTCAACATCAACCTCTTTCTTTAGATCCAAAGCATTACCGACGTAGATAAATTTATGGGATCTACTGGCTTTTTTCCAGTCCATGCCGTTGCTGATTCTATGTTTTTTTATTAACTTTCTGGCTTTCATATCATTTCCCTCTTTAACATTATTTCAAGCCTAGTACAGTAACGATCTCCATCAGAGTGAATGGAATGGAAGGTATTAAAAAAACGACAAAAGGTTTTTCCTTGCCGATAAAACGAAAGATCAATCAGGCAGTTTATTGAACTAATATTTACAGGGAGTTGAAATGATTACTGGAGTTAAATTAAAAAAACAATATAACGGCCCTTTGGGTAAATACGTACTGGGTTCGTTAAGTGCAATCTTTGTAAAAAATGTTTCACATGGTTTGGATTCAGCATTAACCAGCTCGAACAGTAAGTGCGAAGAAACGATGAAAATTACACTTGGCAATAGAATTGCTTTAGCCAAACCGGTTTTTGATAGAAGCCAGAATGTAACCGGGCGAGCTATCAACTGGATTACTTGGGAAAGATCAAACGGTGCGGTAGAAATGAATGGAATTGAGCTAAAATCTATCTTAAAGACAATTGGCGAAGTAACAGATATTAATCTACATGAAAGTGAAAGTTATTTGGTGCCATTTACAGAGTCTCAAAAAATCTTAAACAGATTAAGTCAGCTGCCTAAGCCCAAACAAAAAGTACCCACGTAACCAGTCAATTTAGCTCGACCGTTCAATCAGATCTTCCTAATAAAAATTGAGACCCTCAGGAAGACTGTTAAGATAAGCTACAATTATTGTCTACAAAGCTACTACCAAACAACAACAAACTAAAAGAATTTATAGGCTAAATTAATGCCTAGATAAAAAAATACCCCAAGACTACTGCCACAAAAGAGGATTCCAATTATGATGGAACTAAAAACCAACAATACACTCCAACCCAACTCATCGTTAACACTGGTACTTCTAACAACCTTCGCCCTCTTCTTCCTCACCAGCTGCGCCACCTTAAAGAAAGGCGACTGCGTAGAAGGAAATTGGTCTGGTATCGGATATAACGATGCGTCTGCTGGTTTGAAAGCAAAATCACAATTCAGCGCTCACACCAAAGCCTGTTCAAAATTCAAAATCACTCCTAATGTAGCAGTGTATAACGCTGGCTATAAAAAAGGTCTGGCAAAATTTTGCACAACAAGCAGTGGCTATCATTACGGTGCGAAGAAATCTGAATACTATGGAGTTTGCCCAAAGACTTCACAGAAACAATTCCTGAAAGGTTATCTTGCAGGTCTGGATACTGCGATCATCGAGCTCAACGAAGAGATTAGAGACTTAAGATTTAAACGACTCAGAGCCATCAGCAAGCACCGTAGAGTAAGACATCACAGTGACCCGGATGTAAAAAAAATTAATAAATGGGCCAAGCGAATAGACAGTTTGGAATCACGTATCGACTCGCGTCGTAGTGGCCGCAGGCAGCTCCGTCGCTGGCATGATTACTGGGCAACCAAGCTCAAGTAATATTCATACCCAAACAAACAATATGCAGTAGAATACTGCGATCAATAACAAGGACATAAACACAATTTTGAAATATAAAGACCCGCATAAAGCCCGTGAAGCAGAAAATTATGAGCGACCAATCGCCAGCCGCGAGCTAATCCTGAAAGTTTTAACGGATAGCACCGCGCCAATGGGCTTTGCAGAACTGGCCGACCATCTGGATATGCCAGAGGGTGAGGACAGAGATTCACTAAAGTATCGGCTGCGCGCCATGGAGCGCGACGGCCAGATACTGTTTAACCGCCGCAAGCAATATTTACCGGTTAGCAAGGCTGACCTTATCGCGGGACGCGTCAGTGGCCACCCCGACGGATTCGGCTTCCTGATTCCAGACGATGGCAGCGACGATCTATTCCTACACGGCAAGCAAATGCGCAAGCTAATGCACGGCGACAAAGCCCTGTGTAGCGTCACCGGCGTTGACAAGAAAGGCCGCCGCGAAGGCGCAGTGATCGAAGTGCTAGAACACAATACCCAACAAGTCGTCGGGCGCTATTTTGTGCGCGGTGGTGTTGGTTTTGTCGAACCTGACAACAAGCGCATTGCGGCTGACATCCTGATTCCACCTGAGAACAGCGGCAAGGCCAAACATGGCCAAATCGTTAGTGCAGCATTAGTTGAACAGCCATCCAATCGTCAATTAGCTGTCGGTAAGATCATTGAAATACTCGGTGAGCATATGGCCCCGGGTATGGAGATCGATATCGCCCTGCGCTCGCATGACCTGCCGCACGAGTTCAACAATGACATTCGCAAAGA
>CALAJG010000143.1 GCA_937923375.1 uncultured Leucothrix sp. | reverse complement strand
TTCTCTATCATTCCAGACAGTGGGCTCTTCCAGTTCACGGATAACTTCTTCTAATTGCTCTTTTTTCTCAGCGTAGTCAAAGATACCCCCTGAGCGATTCAAGCCGCGTCTGTAAGTCTTTGATGTGCGTGTAGGTAGGATTTAGTTCCATAATTGCGTACAGCTACTTTCATTGGGAACGGTATAATACAGCATCGCCCTCAAGCCAAGATAGTATTTTATTGCGCCGTCTCGGTGCTCACCACAGCAGATGTTCTGTAATCAACTTTGAGAATACAGTATTATTAGCTTTTGATTTATCAAGGAGGCTAACCATGCCATCATTTGACGTGGTTTCAGAAGTTGATCTTCACGAAGTTCGTAACGCCACGGACCAGGCAAACAAAGAAGTCACCACACGATTCGACTTTAAAGGCAGCGACGCCAGTTTTGAGTTAAGCGATGACGCCATCACCTTAAAAGCTGAGAACACTTTTCAGCTAAAACAAATGATGGACATCCTGCGCAACAAATTTACCAAAAGAAATATTGACGCCGGTGCACTCGACCCACAGCAAGCCAACGAAACCGGCATCAACAACGCCAGCCAAAAGGTGCTACTAAAGCAAGGATTAGACTCAGACAACGGCAAAAAAGTAGTCAAAGCCTTAAAAGCCGCGAAACTGAAAGTACAGGCACAAATCCAAGGCGAACAGGTTAGGGTCACTGGGAAGAAAAGAGACGACCTTCAGGGAGCCATCGCACTACTAAAAGAAGAGGAATTGGGGTTGCCACTACAGTTCACAAACTTCCGCGACTAAACTCTTCGCAATTTTGGCTAAATTTTTAAACCTAAATCATCATAAAGATAACAACAACGCAAAAATAGTAGTTTCAGCACAAGACATTAAAGTGAAAGTGGGCCGATTGTCCATTCGGCGAAGCATCCTATCGTTTTGGCTTCAAAAAACGAAACCAGCCGAAGGCTGAGTGAGCGAATGGACAATCGGCCCACTGAAACGGCACGACTAGAGCCGAAACCTAAGCAACCAACTCCTCAAGCGATCCCGCATGCCGAATCCAGCCCGCGATCTCCGCGATATCCGGAACCGACCCAATCTTCTCAACACGCTCATTAACCGCTTTGATCGACTGAAGTAATTTCTCAGGATTGGCATCCGCCAGACTTTGTACCGAATAGACACCGCTTAGCTCAAGCACCTCAGCCATTCCGCCATCTACACCTTTAACCCGTAACAAGTCTGCGATAGATGCCCACGATGAAACGACCCAAGATTCACGACCCAGCGTTTTGGAGATCAGCTTTATGCCTTCAGGATCCTGACATTTATCTAACAAATTAAAGGTCGTTGTCACACCCATATCATGCAGCAAACGGCGATTGTCATTACCTATTGAACGGATTACTTCTATTCGATAGTTTTCATCGTTTGGTGAAGCTTTAGCAGTCGTCGTCACGACTTCGTTGGTCGTATCCTCAACCTTCTCTTTAACCTTGTGATAGCCGCTTCGTGCCATACCGCTAAGCTTCGACCAGCCTGATGACAAACCATCGGACTTCGCCACCGCTGCAGTTCCAACTGCGCCCGCCATAATTCCCGATGCAACACCAGAATAATCACGTGGCTGTTGAGGCTGTGCTGATTGAGTCTGTAACTTAGTCACTTCCATTTTACTCGCCCGCAGCTCGTTCTCAACCGCTTGCTGACGCTGGTTACTTTCAGTCAACGCTTTTTGGGTTTGCTCAAGCTGCTCAGTCATACGTTGATTAGCCTTTTGTAGCTCCGACTCTCTCTCGCTGACTGATTTAAGGGACTGCTCACGGGCTTCGATCGCCTGTTCAAGCTCTTTAAGGCGCTGTTCTTTCTCGTGTGTAACCTTGTTCACTGATTCGAACTGCTCAACGCTATTTTTTAGCTTAATGTCTAACTCTCGGCGATTAACTTCAAAGAACTCCTGCTTCTGCTTGAGTTCTTTTGAAACTTCCTGCAAAGAATTTTCGCTACATCTGAGCTGCTCTTCGTATTCTTCTTTCTGGCGCTTAGTTTCTTCTAACGTTTCTGAGGCGATACGTGCTTTCTCACGCTCTTCTTCCAAAGATTTTGACAAGCCTTCCTTCGTTTCATTCAAGCTGGTCAGGTTCAAAGCTAGCTTTTTGTGTAACTGATCAACTGTTTCATCTCGCTCGACTAATTTCTTTTCAGCTTCGCTTAGTTGAGACTGTAAGCCTTTAAGTTGCTCAGAACCGTTTTGTAGCTGTTGCGAGCCATCTTCAGCCTGACCACGCACTGCATGCAAGGCTTGCTGGGTCTCTGTTAGCTGATTCGCTGTTTCAGTAAGCTGACCCTTTAGTTGTTCAACCTCTGTTTCATGCTGGCTCAATCGCTCACGATATTCCTTTACTGTCTGCTGTTCGGCTTGGCTTCCATTTTCACGCTCTAACAGCTGTCTCGAAAAAACATCACGTTCCTCCGATAGTTTTAGGAACATTTCACCCTGCCTGACACTTGCTAGGTTCAATTCTTCATTTTTTCGCGCATGTTCATCCCTCTCGGCTTCCACATTCGCCAAACGCTGCGACCACTCCTGATTTAACTTGTTCACCTTAGCTCGTGAACCCCCACGAAATAACCATCCCGCAATTAAACCAATTAGAGCGGCAAGAAGTAAGAACAACCACATCTGTAAAATTAAGTAGCTCATTTTTTTAGTCCTTTAACAATCAGTTTTATACGACGATTCTGTGCTCGCCCTGCTTCCGTTTTATTGGTCGCCACCGGATTTTTTTCTCCATGCCCGATCGCTACTAAACGCTCATTATCAATACCTTTTTGCGCCAGATAAGCTACCACAGCATCAGCTCTAGATTTGCTTAACGCTTTATTAGCTGAAGCTGCACCGCGTGAATCTGTATATCCATGCACTTGTATACCCTGAGTCGGGCATCTCGCAGAAACTTCTGAAATCTTATCTAAAAGCGCTCTACTAACTGATTGCAGGTTACTTGAACCGCTATCGAAGACGATTTTTTGTTGTTTTAACAACGCATTGAACTCTGTTTGACAGAACTTAGCCGCATATTGATCTGAGCCCACCAAGGGCAGCTCTTCAGCATTTTCTTTAGGACCACTATCCTGAGCAGCCTCACTGATAGAGAAATTCATTTCAGTTGTGTAGTTACCCGCAATCTTTTGCGCGAAGACCTCAGCTGCATCGCTGGCGTCCTGAGACGCTGCGGTTCCCTTGATAAAGGCTTGGTCG
This sequence comes from uncultured Leucothrix sp., assembly GCA_937923375.1. GTDB lineage: Bacteria > Pseudomonadota > Gammaproteobacteria > Thiotrichales > Thiotrichaceae > Leucothrix. Next base: position 581 of record CALAJG010000143.1, on the reverse strand, counting down.
CCAGCTAAGTCGGCTTGACCACTTTCAAGTAACTGCACTGCACTGATCGAATTCAGAATATTTTGCTCCCAGTTTTCTGGTGCTTTTGCAGAGCTCAAATCAACTTGCCAAACAGCTTTTCCAGGATCAGCGCCCACCGACACCAAATGCTGATCAATTGTCTGTTTCAATTCCATATCTGGCACAGTGCCATTAAAAATGTACTCTCCTGACTCATCCCGAGCGATGTTCATTGTGATGGGTAACGCTGCAACACCCTTGGTTGCAACATCCTGAACGGCAACATCAGCGGCTTTCTCAGCAGCATCTTCAGACTTATCAGCCTCTGGGACGGCTGTCTGGCTGTTGTCAATCGCAGATTCTTCCTCACTCGCTACTGCAGCAGTGTCTAAAGGCTTAGCATCTACGGCTTCAGAATCTGTCGGTTTTTCATCTGCTAGTTTCTCTGTGTTTGCTGCGGCTGAGGTATCCGTATCAGATGCAGCGCCACCGTAGGTAATGTTACTGCTCAAGCTATTAAGACCATAAATATCGGCAGTATCCAAGGCGTGTTGAGCCATTTGGGCATTTTCTGCGACACC
>CALAJG010000142.1 GCA_937923375.1 uncultured Leucothrix sp. | reverse complement strand
TTTATAATTTAAGCTCTTTATAAGCTGGAATAGATAATGTTGAAAACAAGTGTGCTGTTTATTTGCATGGGGAATATTTGCCGCTCTCCAACGGCCCATGGTGTTTTCCAGCAAATGGTCAACCAACGAGGCTTAAGTGAGCAAATTAAAGTCGATTCCGCAGGCACACACGCCTACCACATTGGTGAAGCGCCCGACCGACGTTCGCAGGAGACGGCAGTGGCAAATGGCTATGATTTATCGGAGCAGCGCGCCAGGCAGGTAACGGTTTATGATATTGATGAGTATGACTATGTGATTGGCATGGATCAATCCAATAAGTACAACCTATCAAAGCTTGTCACTGACGATCAGCAAAATAAGTTACATCTCATGATGTCTTTTGCTCCGGACCAACAAGAAACTGAAGTACCCGACCCCTATTATGGAGAAGACGGTTTTGAAAATGTCTTTTACATGATCGAAGTCGCTTGTGAAGGTCTGTTGAAACAAATTGTTTCACGCAACTAAATCAGCAGTCGTACCGTACTGAGCCTATCTGTTTAAAATGAAATAACATTATGATTATTGACAAGTCACTTCCCTTCGCCGTTATTTTTTTTGTATCCGGCTGTTCTACAGCACCCAGTCACCCCATCGCAGCTGACCCCGTAGTTGTTGCTAAAGGAGCTGGTAGTTATGAAATTACTGTGACGGGACTGCCCAACAAGCGAGCCATAGAAGTTGAGCGGGGTTTCCATGAAGTAGCCGATGATAGCTGCTTCACCAAAGGCGGTTGGAGTGGCTGGAAAATGGCCGAAGGCTCAGAGATAAAACCGGTAAAAAATTCGGCTGGAGTCTATGTCGCTAAAGGTCAGGTTGATTGTAGTAAGTCTTGAGTAAGTCGAGGGCATCTGATTTAGTTGATGCCCAGCACTCACCTTAAGCTATCGCTTTACAATCCGCAGCACCACAAATTTCTTATTCGAATCGATAATGCGACAGTTACCAAATAACCGTTTCAGTTTGCCTTGATAATCCAAATGGCGATTGGCAACGATCCAAAGCTCGCCGCCTACCTGTAAACACCGTTTACTGTGGTGAAATAATTCCACTGCGATTTGCTCGCCAATAACGTGCTGCTGATGAAATGGTGGATTGCAGAGGATCAGATTGACAGACTCATCTAGCGTATGCTTCAAACCATCCTCGGTTCTGAAGTTAGCTTCCTCAAGCGTTCTTCCAATCGTATCAGTATAATTTGTCTTAGCAGACTCGACGGCCATGTAAGACTCGTCAATAAACTGAACATTCGCATCAGCATGCAGCTGTTGGTACTTAATACCCAAGACGCCGTTGCCACAGCCTAAATCAACCACCTGTCCAGCCTCTGGCAGCTGCGAGAATTGAGCGAGCAAGAAACGTGCACCAAAGTCTAGATGATCACGGGAAAATAAGTTTGCGTGATTGTTTAGGGCTAGTCCAAAGCGCTCATCGGTATAGCGTGTTGGATACGGATTCTCAACGGCTGATAATGCTTGGTCCACTTCGACGAACAGGAGGCGCGCCTTTTTCTTTGCCAGTGAAGTGGTGAGTGGACCGATATGTTTCTCAAATAGCTGAAACGCTGATTTGGGCAGGTGCTTTATCATGCCGCCTGCAATAACGCGCGCATTTTCAGTCAGATGTGGTTTTAGTTTGATTAACTGATCTTCCAGCAGCGCCATGGTTTTGGGTATTTTAATCACTACTAAATCATATTGATGAATTGGTGATTCAATTGACTTCAAATACTCAGGAGGTGATACAGCACCGCTGCTTAAGTCATCTGAAGCATCCACAGTTGGATTTTTACTAAGATTTTCAGCAGTCGCAAGGTGGCTAATGCTTGAATCACTCCAACTAGTCACCGAGTAAGCTCGTAAGGCGCAGCTCAATGCACCAAAACCATCATTGACGATTAAAATTCTTTTGGATTTCTCCGGTAGCTTCTGTTCAGCAAGATACTCTAGAAGGTACTCATCTGCTGCGTCCCAGGCACGCAAAACATCATTTTTTCGCTGTGGCCAGCGTGACAGTTGTAACTCACCAAAAGGCGATTGAAGGGTTTCCACTAGGTTTGTAGCTCCGATGAGATTGAGGGATAGATCTTTGCTGAGCGGATACTACCAGTAGTTCAGCGCATCGGTATAAATGTTTTCCAGGTCCACCAAATTACTTTCACGCGGTGCATTGGCAATCGCACGTGCCTGGCGAACCGAAGAAGCCGCCATCGGTTTGATGTCATGCTCATTAAAACCAACCCCGCTTAGGCCATTCGGCATATTGGTTTGGCGCATCAATTCGATCATCCTTTTTGACAGGATTTCACCTGCATCATCAAGCCCCGCCCCCTGCTGGTCTGCCAGCAAAAAACCTGCCGCTTCCATATGGCGTTCTGGGGCCGCTTCTGCAGTAAACCTAAAGCAAGCTGGGGCAGTCACAATAACGCTGACACCATGGGGAACGAAAGGTGTTTCGACGTTGTAACCCTCGGTTGTAATGTCCCGCATTAGATGGGTAATACCATAGGACAAGGCGTGCGGCATATGTGTACCAGAATTTCCAAAGGCCATTCCAGCCAGTGATGCACCCCACATTAGCTGATCCCTCGCTTCTTGATCAGAGGCATCATTCACACCTCGATCAAGGTATTCGCCAGCAATTTGTAAAGCCTTGGTGGCGGCTAAATCACTCCATGGATTAGCCCCCTGTATCAGTGGGCGAGCATTAGGATTATCAACGCCAGCCCACTGCGTAAAGGCCTTTGCGGTGTAGCATTCCAGCGCATGACTGAGCAAGTCAAACCCCGTTGAAGCAATTACATTGGCTGGCAAGGTATCGCAGCAGCTTGGGTCAATAACCGCTTGAGCAGGCAGCATTAACGGGGAGGCTATAACAAATTTGGTATCTAAGTCACGAATGCGTACCACCGCAATTGAGGTGCATTCCGAACCAGTTCCAGATGTAGTAGGGCAAGCAATATGTGGTAATGGGGTTTCTGTGATTGGCTTACCTTCCCCAATGGGTTTGGCAAAGAATGGTCTGAGCGGTGAGTCATGTTTATCACAGACATCAGCGGCTTTTGCCGTGTCGATGACTGAGCCACCACCAACAGAAACAATCCCATCAAAACGTCCGCTGCGGATAAACTTTGCCCCCTGCTCCACGCAAAAATCATCGGGTTCAATACGGATATCTGAAAATATTTGGAACGCAATACCAGCAGCGGTCAGTGACTGTTTGACGGTTGCAACGTACTCACCGTCAAGCAACCCTGCATCCGTAAACAAAGCAACATCAGTCATGCCAAGTGATTGAGCGCGTGCGCCGGCCTCTGACAAGGTGCCACGTCCAAAGGTTACTTTAGGGATTGCGATAGTGAAACTCGTCGCGCCATGCTCACACGGGGCAAAATATTGACAGGCCATTACTTCTCCTTAAACATTACTTGCGGTGCATCGGCTAATAATTGTTGATAGTGAATATTTACCTGACTCAAGTCAATTTTATTCAAAAAGCTCGAATAGGTTAAGTAGGCCAGCAAAAAACGTAGATCTGACGCCCACGGTGGTAAATACTTCGCCGGTTTGCACAAGCCCATACTGGACAGTTCGCAGAGCACCGGAATATCGTCTAAATCCAGCTTGCCGCAAAACAGCATTCTCAGTACATCGGTGCGCTTGGTGGCCACCATCGAACGCATGAAGTTATGCACGCGAAGTAAGCCGTCGAGGTATACGATATCTTTAGTAAACGGCGCACCGCCGGTTAGCACACCACCGCGAAACACCCGTCGAGTGTTTTCAAAAGACTGATCTGGATCACCAATCCGATCCAAAAAGTATTGATAGACCTGAAGAAAATCAGCGCCGTCAACCGCCATTTGAATCGCAATAACCCTATCTGCCAAACGATGCATGCGATCGATATCCATGGACCCCGTGATAAACTCTGCAAATACCGCTAAGCCTTCCTGCGTTCGGGTGGTACCCGGATAACTGGAAGCAAGAATCTTTAAGTCGTCCTGATTGCGGCCGTTGAGCGAGGTCGCGACATGTACATAGGCTTCATGATTAATCAGCTGCTGAATATCCTTATCGGTGAACTGTGCCCCGTTGCGTATGCGTATCCGTTTGGCACCCGCCAGAGCATTAGCTGACAGCGTATCAACGACACTAACCTCAGGCGCTTGCTCGCCAAACATCTTATGTGTGGCTTTACGCATGGCCGTCGCGACAGTGTCGGCGTCAATAGCCGCAACCTCTGGCTCACCCAAATCAATCGAGTCAAAACTTGCAAATAGGTCAGCCAATTGTGTTGCCAGACCTAATGAGGTATTAGTTTGGTCAACCAGAGGGCTTTTAGGTGTTCCGTAAAGCTTACGGGAGTAACGGTAAAAATCGTTGCTATCCGTACTTTGTAATAGTTTGGCAGTATTCTTAAAATCACCAGCAATGCTCAGGAGCCACTGATCAATTGGGCTATCTGAAGTTAACTTGGTGCGTACCGCTTCAATAATATTCAGCGCTTCAGTTGCATCATATTTTTCATAGGTAACGACGGGGAGTTCTTGTGCATTGTTTGCAAAAAACTGCTGCTTTACAGAAGCGTCCCAACCGAGATGGCTAAGCACGCGTAGCGAACGCGATGCCTGATAGAGTAAATCAGAAATATTTCGAATGCGTTGTTGTTCTTTTTCAAGACTCATTCTTTGTCACTTTTCTCACTATCTATG
>CALAJG010000141.1 GCA_937923375.1 uncultured Leucothrix sp. | reverse complement strand
AAAATTCAAACTGATGACGCAGCCTTAGGCTTCAATGGCGCTGGCTCGGCCTCAGCATCCAAGGCCTTCAAATCCTCTGACTGCCCAACCGGCACATTATACAACTTCAAAATCTTCTGCTGGCTAGCCAATGCCTTCTTACGGTCAATCACCACCTGATAACCAAACTCATCTTCCAGCTTAATAAAGTCAGACTTGCTGGTTTTGATCAGCTTGTAAAACGTATCAAAATCCTCAAACGTCTTACCATCTAACTTTTCAACCAGCACAAACGAAATATCATGGAAGCCCTTGTTGGTATTCGCTGGCAGCACGCGTGTCAAAATCACCGCCTCTTTACGCTTTTCAGTGGGCCAGAAACTTTTCAGGTTAAGAATTCGCTCGTCAAAGCCCATGCGGCGACGGCTAGCAGTGATTAAATCATCCGTCAGTGGCATGAAGATAAATCCACCAAATATAAAGTAACTCGGCTTCTTCTCAAAACTAGGGGCAGCGACCAGTTCGAAAGTATCCTGAGTCTTACTCAGTTTGACCGTGAGATCCTTAGGTTTAGCATCCCGAATCACTTTGAGCTCGACGTTATCACCCAGTTGGTGCATATCCACAAAGTGCTCATAAGCAATCGTTTCTTTATGACGGAACTCGACCATCCCATTATTAGCGATCTTGTGACCGTCGATGTGCGTAATGATGTCACTTTTCTCTAACACCCCTTCAGCCGGAGAGCCTGGATAAACCATCGAGACTAAAACACCACTTTGATCCTTTGACACACCGTACTTCTCGCGTAACGCCGGACTCTCGATTTCCTGATGCGCAATACCCAACGTTGGGAAACCGTCATAGCGGTTGTCCTCAAGGTCAACTAAAAAGTGCTTAACCACCTGCGTTGGAATCATGTAGCCGACGTTTTCAGAAGCGTTCATTGACTGCATGACAACGCCAATCACCTCACCGTCAGACATGACTGGACCACCGCTATTACCCGGGTTAATGGCCGCATCAACCTGTACTGAAATCAAACTTCTATTTTTGTGTACATAGACAGAGCGCTCTATGCGCGAAACCACACCACGGGTTACGCTCAAACTGTCGCCTCCAACGGGGTAGCCATAGGCTGTTACTTCCTGATGTGCCTGTGGCAAGTCACCAAACGCTAACGATTTAGTCTTAAAAAATGAGGGGACCTTAGTTTTGAGCTTGACGATAGCAAGGTCAGAGTCATGCGAGATATGGGCGACTTTAGCTTCGTAACGGGTTGTTTCGCCGTGTTTTCTGACCTCAATAAATGTCGCATTCGCAACCACATGCGCATTGGTCATTATCTGGTCGCCATCAATGATGAAGCCAGAACCCGTAGTCCTACTAATGTAAGAGTTCCAGGGTTTGAGTGTATCCACGATATGCGACACAACAAATAGCTTTACGACTGCTTCTTTAGCCCCTTCTAGCGCCGCTTGTGTTTGTGCCGGTGTTTTTTTCTCGCCTTCATCGGCATGGACTACTGACCCTACCAGCAGCAGTAATCCATTAAAAATTAACGTTACACATAAGACAATCTTATACGTGTTTTGTTTTAACATGTTATCCCCGAGGTTTCTTAAAATATTTTTTGTTCTATATATCAACAACTGGCCGCACTTCACAAGATCTTTATCAACTAAATGCTTTAGCATAAATATTGCACATCATCGTTTTTATCTTAATGGCAGATTAAAATACATTATTTTTCATTACCTTACATCGTCAACTTCAACCTACTATCTGCTTTATAGGCCTCATAAACTGAGTTAAGGCAACAATAAGGTTAATCTCAATAGACTTGTTTCAACAGTTTAAGCACATTCCCCAATGCGCTTAGAAGTCTGTCACAAAACCCCTAATAATAATAATGACTAATAATTATGAATGAGATTACCCCCCTGCTCGAACAATACAATGGCCTGGTTAACGTCATCATGAATACTGACTACTCAGCACAAGAGTATGAAGCAACTGAGCAAGAACTCGCTAAAACCCTGAAACAACTCAATGGAAAACTGGATCAGGAACACCTGCAAAACATCACTAAGGTCAGCAAGGTGCTTAATACTGAAACCATTATGATCCCAATGGCTGAAGCCGTGAGTGCAATTAAAAGTGATGAATCTTTTGATTACGTTCTGCATCAATTTCTAGATTGCTTTGAAAATGGTCGCAATGAAACCTCAACAGCCAATGCATGCTATCAGGCTATGCTGAAGATTGATCCGGAGCGTGTTAAACGCGAAGGCATCGATCAGCACCCTTTCTTTATGTAGGGAGCAAAGATTAGCGGTCGAAGCCTAAAGGGATGGCTGTTACAATATTAGCTTATTAAAGAAAAGACTAATAATTGATAACAATGCTAAAAGCCTACCTTTATGACATGCTGCAAGATGCAGTACTACGATTAACCCCATTCAAACAATGGATGGGGGAATTAAAAAATCCTGAGATACTCAAAGCCGATATTATCGCCGGCGCAACCGTTGCATTGGTGCTGATACCTCAGGCAATGGCGTACGCCCAATTGGCGGGTTTACCACCCCATATCGGATTATACGCCTCTTTCTTAGTGCCCATTATTGCCGCTATATTTGGCTCGTCTAAGCAACTTCAGAACGGCCCTGTTGCGATCATTTCATTAATGACAGCCGCTGCGCTTGTCTCGTTAAACCT
>CALAJG010000140.1 GCA_937923375.1 uncultured Leucothrix sp. | reverse complement strand
GCCGTTGATGGCGATCCTTCACAGCTGGCTTTTTCAGTCGGCAATGCGACTAAAGACGTTGGGTATTATAACCAGATGGTGAGTGATGCTGGAGCAACTTCGGCTATTGCGCCTGCGCTAAGCTCAGCGTTAGGCGGCGCTGTGGATAAGGGTTATGGCGATAAAATGGTTTCTGAGTTAGTTGAGTATTACTCGGCCAGACTAACTGGAAAGGCATAATCGTTAGATGAGTAAGGGGTTTTGTACCCCTTACTCATGTCTGATTAATAGATTAAAGCGCTCTGCAGGTCACACCATCCAATAGGTACTCAACGCCCGTCTTTTGGTAAACCAGATAACAAACGCCTTCATGGTTCTTCTTCAACGAAAACCGATGTGCCACTGGCATCCCCATCAAACGCCCATTTAAACCTGGCATTCCAGCAGGGTCTTGCGCCATGCGATCTATCTGTAGCTCACTGCTATTAGTCAATGCATCTTGGGCTACCGAGACTCTTGCCCCATTCAGCGCCCGACTAATGGTGGTATTTAACACCGTAGTAGAAGACGCAGTCGGTTGGATTAGTAGCGCTGACTGCAGCGATATTTTTGGCTCTGTTGCGACGCATCCTGCCTGAAGCAGCGTTAAAGCAAGGCCCAAAACGACTATTGTTAAAGATTTCACCTTCACCCCTACCATTGCTTAACCAGCCGTAAATTGTCTAAACGAATTTGTTCGCGTAACTGCCGCTCGATTAAGCGAGGGTCATTATTGAGATCCCCCACTGCATTTCTTGGGACCGGCCTGCCCACTGGCACTGCGGGACAGGTACTGGTGGTGCGATAATCCAGTGCAGCCTTCAACATAACCTCCTGCACATCGCCTAGCGGGTGCTGAATGTCTTCGGTAACTTGGCAGCCTTGTATACGCTCACCCACGTCACCCGTGGCATTATTGGGCGAAAAGCCATCGGTATAGTCACCAAAGTTTTTATCATTCTCACCGCGAAATTGAATGGTTGAATAAGTAACGCCGCAATTATCTGTTGAGTAGAAACCATAGGGTTTTCCGCAGGTAGTGCTACCGATCAAAACGACCTCGACATCAATCCCCCGCATCGCATTGATCAGCGACTCACTGGCTGAGCAGGTACTGCCGCTGGATAATATGAATACTCGGTTTAGGTTGAGTGAAGGCAAAGCCTGTGAAGCAGGTGCTGAAAAACCGATCGTTGAATCGATAAAAGGAAGATTAGTTAACAGCCCTCCAGTCACTGGGTTAACCGTTTGATGTTTGTCATTAAATACTGTCTTTTCAAACACGCTGCCATCGGTCAGTGCTGAACCTGCAATCATATAGCCTAGCTGTGATGAAATTGCTAAATAACCGCCACCGTTGTAGCGTAGGTCAATTACTAAATCGTCGGGGTCATCAACAGATAATTCAGAAACTGCTTCTATTAACGCCGCTTCAGCCGTCTTTGTGGCAAAAGTATTAAGCACAAAATAGCCCACTTTGCCTGAGGGTGTATGAATAATCCGGGTACTTTTAACCGGCTCATTGGTGACTACAGCTGCTTGCAACACCACCGTTCTGGTAGATGTCTCGCCAAGATCCCGAACGACAAAGGTATGTGATTCGCCGGCTTCCTCAGGAAACAGTCCATCATTTAATACAGTCGTATTATTGCCGTAAACAAAATCAACGCCATCAATCGACACTATTTCTGCACCTCGCGACAAACCGGCCGCCGCAGCTGGAGAGTTTGGCTCTACATAAGCAATACGACCTTCTCGTGGTGGCGATGACTCCAGCAGCCTGAAGCGTGCGCCATAGCTCAATGCTGCACCTGAAGAAGCTAACTGTTGATACTCAGCGGTATCCTGCGAGTAGTGAAATCGGTCTCTTGGTCTACCTGAGCTTGTAACGGCAGTCGTCTTGAGTGTGTTGAAATAATCAGTCGGCTCATCAATAGCGGCAATATCGCTGTCAATAATCTCGTCATACCAAAGATAAGTGCTATGACTCCAGGACCGCAGCCAGTGCTTTTCGTAGAGCTTGGAGCCGGCTACATCAGCGTAGGCACTACCATTAGCATCGACACCGGTACGTGGGCTTTCGCAGCGATTTTTGAAATTACTCTCGCTTGCAAAGACCCCTTGGTTCCAAGTGGGCGCTAACTCAACGGGTTCCGGTGTCGCACTATCGCCACTGCTACCGCAGGCAGAGAGCAACGTTGCGGAAAGTAGCGTAGCAACAAGAGTCGATTTAGAATGCATAGCCTACCTTATTTCTAGTTCAATTTATTAACTAAAAGCCCATCTATTTTGGATTTAAGCCATAAAGAGAACTGAAGTTACCTATAACATTCCATAATAAACGTCTCAGTCGCAAAAAAGGTTTACTTCTTCTGCTTAACTATTTCCTCACCTTGCCTTTACAACCTTTGTCCCAGCAATCAAATCATGAACACATCGCTTATCTTTTCGAAAGATAAATAATGAATCGACTATTACAATCAATCCACCAATAACGGGTATTTGTCCAAGAACCGCCATGGGCAAATATCGAACAAAAATGACTTTCCAAAGCGGCAGTATTCTGTTTGTCTCATTTGAAACAATTTTTGTTCCTACGGCTATTTTTCCTATGCTTTGGCCACGTTTAGAAAGCAAATAACCATTTACCAGAATGTACACAAGCAGACCAAGCACTCCATAGGCAGCGACTTCTATGAACGAAACACTCCCGGCCATGGCTCGATCCCAATATCCAGTCAAGTACATGACCGGAACAAGAATTATCAATGAAACTATTGAGTCGACCAACACACCCCCAAGCCTCGCCCATCTGCCCGCAAGATCCCAGCCTTGCGAGGAACTCTGCTTCACTTCAAGATTTGCCTCTGGGGGTGCATATAAATTGTCTTCACTCATCCTAGTCTCCTAAATATCGATTAGTATTTAACGAATTTCTGTCTTATAACTAAACTTATCCGACCGCCCCATCGACGTCCGCCTTTCTACTATCACATTATCCACCGTATAAGTCGTGCGCTTCAAAATCAACACCGGTGCCCCAACCTCAATCTTCAACTGCTGCGCCGTATAAGCATCCGCCGCGCCAGCTAACAGAGTCTCCTCTGCCCGAATAATCGGCACATTAAACTCTTCAACAATCAGCGCATACAGCAAATCCGGAATATGCAGATCATCATTATCCAGCCCCACCACCTTATCGCCACGCCAATGCATGTACTCAATCAGCACCGGCTCTCCCGACACAGAGCCAACCCGCTCAATATAAATCTCATTGGAACCTGCTGGAATACGCAGCCGTTTCGCAACCACCTCTGAGCAAGCACGCTTTTCCCGAATCAGGGTTTCCTTACGAATTCGAACATCGGCACCCTCAGCATCGCCATACGACGTAAAGCGAAACAGCGAATTATTAAAATCAATCGCCGAAACAAACGTACCCTTCCCTTGATGGCGG
>CALAJG010000139.1 GCA_937923375.1 uncultured Leucothrix sp. | reverse complement strand
TGCCACAAGTTATCGGTCAATGAATCGATGAAAGCCTTGGTGTTCTCGTAATAATAGAAAGAGGCATAAATAAAATTAACGCCTAGTTTTCCTAAAGCATCTTGCTGAAGCTCAGCATTATCATCTTTCATTCGCGCATGTAATATGATCTCTGATGGCTCAGCACCAGGATACATTTGGATTTTAACTCCAGCCCAAGCATGGCACTCATTGTTACGATTAAAACTTTTAGCGGCGACTGTCGTTGCATAGGCAAAAAAGCGTGATTCTTTGGGACGGGAATCACCGACTCGGTCGAGAACCAGACCAAACTCTTTGTCTAGCATAGCTCCGACACGTGCCTTACTCACATAGCGGCCACCTTCTTGTAAGCCGTAAATAGCGTCAGAGAATTGCATATCATAAGCAGAGATCGTTTTAGCAATGGTTCCTGCTGCTGCACCAGCTTGAAAAAAATGTCTAGCGACTTCCTGACCTGCACCTATCTCAGCTATCGTGCCATACTTTTTTTCGTCAAGATTAATGCGCAGTGCTTTTTCTGTTGTACTACGACTGCTGATATTTTTTTTGCGGATGTTGGTGCTATGTCCCATGAATCTTTTTCCCTTATTTTTACAACCCAAGCAAAAGTGTTTGCTTTATCCCCCGCTACATTGTGTTCCTCAAGCTTAATTTTTTCAAACTCTTTTGGCTTTGACCGTTTCAAGCCCTCCTCATAGAAACGCTTCTCGTGAGGAAATAGCTAGCTTTGTAACCAATGCGTCAGGAATGGGCTTTCGTACAGAAAAGGTGACGCCGGTTTTAGTGGCCTTGAGTCCGGCAGCTTTAATCTCATCAGCATGTAAAGTTATAGCGCCGCTGCTCACGTAGAGGCCGCATTGTTTGGTAAAAGCTGCATAGCCCGCAATTATTGATTTTCCAAAGCCGAACCCGGGCATATCATAGGCTATGATCTCCTCAGTATCCGGTAAGGCTTGAGCAAGTTGCTCCCGAAGTCCAGCTAACAGGGGCTGAAATTCTTCCGGAGCCGTCGCTATATAAGCATCATGGTCTGCAAATTTTTTCATGATCAAACCAGCTTCCAACTGTCCGAATCTGCTAGCTTGTCTCTAGCCTCTTTAGATGCAAAGAATCTGATATGACCACAATCAGAACATATCACTGGAATAAATGAGGCAACGGAGAACATGCCTGGACCCAATTCTGGCAATAACTCTCCTCCAAACCCTCCAAACTCCACGGGCTTTTTGTATTGGTATACATTCTCTGATTTACAGACCAAGCAAGGTTTCATTTGCAGCTCCTCAGAAGGAAAAAGACTATTATAGAACATCTTAGCCTACTAAAAATGTAAGCTGAGTAACTGGATCAATCACTATTTAATAAATATCTACTTTCTGCCGCTGCACGGAATGTACGACTAACCGGAACAATTTTATCCTCAGCCAGCTTAAGCCTCATGTTCTGCCCTTCAATAACTACCTCTTGCACGGCTGAGTGCGCAACCCAGTGCGACCGATGTACTTGCATGCCCAGCGCACTCGACGTTTGCTTCACCGCATCAGAAAATCGATGCAATATCATGCGCGATTCAGTCGTGGTTGTGACTAGGATATAATGCTCCTGTGCTTCCATCGAGCAAATATGTCCGCTCAGCGGAGGTTTTATTGAGTCTAAAAAAGCCAAAGAGCTAGCTGAAACAGCGAGGTATGAAGCATTATCGTTAACCTCCAACAGCAGACGCGGAACCAGCAATAAAGCGCAAAACGTCAAATGATTATCAAAGTGAGAAAAAAGCGCAACACCGAACACCAATTCTCTTGAAACAGGTAAACCAATGATTAAATCTAATGCTGTAATCGTTAGCGTGAATGGGATTAAACTCACCATTACAGCCAGTATGTAACAAGCCCACGGAGGTATGAGTTGTTTGAGGTATTTCTCTATGGCAAATTGACTTGTCATATAAAAAGCAGCTTCAATAATTACCCTGCCGAACCAATACAAATAGCTGCCGACCTCGCCTAGTGACACATAATAAGACTCGACATGTGCAGCCAACACGCACGCCCCCAGTAGTGCAACGGCCAAGACCCAAAATTCCTCAGTTTTTTGTGAAATCAACGACATGTGTCTTCTTCATCAGCTATTCATGCAGAAACTTTATCAAATCATTTTTTTATGATAAACACATAGAATTAAACATTTAATATTCAAAAATGAACACATTATGGATTGGAATTTAATTAGAACATTTCTAGCAGTGGTTGATGAAGGCTCACTTTCTGGGGCCAGTGAAAAGCTTGGTATCAGTCAACCGACTGTTGGCAGACACATCAACGAGCTAGAATCATCACTTGGCCTAACTCTATTTGTGCGTGGACGCTCTGGTATGGCTCTAAGTGAAGCGGGATTACGTTTGATTGATGACGCCCGCGCAATGGCTCGCGAAGCGGAGAAGTTCGCGCTTAAGGCTGCCGGTAGCTCTGACAATATCAAGGGCAATATACGGATCACCGCCAGTGAAGTAGTCTCCGCCTACCTGTTGCCACCCATACTCTGCCAATTACAAAGCGCAGAACCTGATATCGAAATTGAGTTAGTGGCCAATAATCACGCAGACAACCTGCTATCTCGTGACGCCGATATTGCCATCAGAATGTTTCGCCCTACTCAGAACGATTTGATCACTCGCAAAGTCAATGAACTGTCTGTAGCAACCCATGCAAGCAGAAAGTATCTAGATAACTTCGGCCATCCGAAAACAATTGCGGATTTATCAAATCATCGTCTCATCGGCTATGACCGAGATGACCTGATTCTGCGATCAATGACAGCGCTTGGAATCGAAGGGAGCAGGGAAATGTTTGCATTTCGCACAGATAATCACCTGATTTACTGGCAGCTACTCAAAGCTGGCGCAGGCATTGGGTTTTGCGCTAACCATTTAGCTAAAGAACTTGGCGACATCGAACCATTATTACCTGAGTTACAGATACCTAATCTCCCTATGTGGCTGACAACACATCAAGAGTTACGCACCAACCTGCGTATCCGGAGATGCATGGACTTTTTAGGAGAAGCGTTAGGTAAAATGCATTTGTGACACCACTCCCAAGTGATATCTCAGGAGTGGACTTTGAGTGAGCATATTAGCCACGTAAGGCTTCGCCTGTTTCAAGATAGGACTTAAGGGATGATGCCCATTGCCAACCGCCATCTTCAAAGCCTTCGACCTGACTTGTGAGATCATAATGGCACCAGCTTAACTTGGTGCCATTGTTTTCAGTTTCTTCCAGGTCGTATTCTATTGTGCTGTCGTCAGGATTATCACCGCTCCAATGAGCAACGAAGCTGGTAACAAAACGCTTGTTTTCGACCATTTCTTTGGCGACCATTTCCAAAATGGTGAAGCCATTCGGTAAGCTAAGTGTGACAGACTTGCCAATACCTACTTCACCTTCAACCCCTGAACCACCTATGTGATATTTAGCTATTTCTGAAGCATTCGTCATCGCATCGTAAACTTGCTTTGCGCTTGCACGAATATAGATGGCACCGTAGTAGCTCGCATTTTCCTTATTTAATGTCATTGTTCAGTTCCTTTTGTGTATGAGTCGATGAATCACTTAAGGTCACTCATTGGTAACCCTTGTGTGTCAATGATAAGCAAAAGAAGCTAGAAATTAATAAGTGTACGGAGCATATTTCATCGGTGCCTTTGATGAAATACGGACCATTCATGAGTTGTTTATTAGTCTATGTTTTTCATGATGATAGCTTGATTACTCATTCAAGAAGCATGAATGAATTACTTGAGTGGTGTTGATTCTATTAACATTCAACACTGTACGTTACCTTTATATCTGCATCCGCAGTAAACGATTCTATAAGCTGTTTAGCGACCAAGCCTGATAAGCTTTTTTATCGTCATTGCAAGCCTGAAGAGATAAAGGACGCATCACATGAACTGGCTTGCCACCTCTACCTTCTCTTTTCTTTGCGTCAT
>CALAJG010000138.1 GCA_937923375.1 uncultured Leucothrix sp. | reverse complement strand
TGGGAGTTGGAGTCCGGGAGGGGTAACACCAATTGTTGATTCCTTCTACGAGGCAGCACTTTACTTTCGTGGCGAGAGACCAAAATGGGGCTTAGCAGCGCCCAATCTAAATCACGCGGCTCACCCGTCCACCTACAAAGGGTCGTCTCAGGGCTCAATTACCCAAGTTGCTACGGGTAATACTTCAATCTGTGATGTGCCGGATTGTGGCATTAATTGTACTGGTTTTATCGAGAGCGCGGCCTGTGCTCAAGGCGATCTTAGCTGTGGTCTGGGAACAAATTGCATCACAACAACACAAAACTGGGGCGAGAATTGCACACTCGGCAGCGAAGCAGATTGTTTAGCGTCCGACCCCAAATATACAAGCTGTACAACAAATACGACCAGCAATTGCTCAACTAGCTGTGTTAATGGAGTCTATCATCCGGAAACAGGGCTTTGCATACCTGACGCATTAAACAGTTTCACGATAAAAACACATGCTAATAATATGTGCTTAGAGGTCAATGGAATCAGCCTCACACAGGAACTATGTGACGGCACAACAGAACAAATATTTTACACAACCGAAGCAAGGCCAGGTTATGTAAAAATCCACTCTAGCATTAACACCTGTATGGATGTTACTGCGGGAAGTACCGCAAATGACGCAAAGATCGACTTTTATAACTGCGGTTCGCAGAGCACAGGCAACCAAGTGTTTCAGCTATCTGGTGGAACATTAATTGCGGATCACAGCGGCAAATGTGTGGATGTCCCTGGTTCTTCAACCAGTGCTGGGCAACAAATAATACAGTACCAATGTACTGGTATGGCAAACCAAAACTTCGTTTTAACTAATGAAGCAACCTCTTGCGCAACGATCAGCGATATTTTATGCGAATACCCGGTAGAAACTACCAGTTGTGACCATCAAAAATACAGTTGTGATGAAACAGAAGACAATGTTTCGCTGGACAGCGACGATATTGTTTACAACTCCCCTATTACTGATCAGTGCGAAAATAATGCCATTGTGATGCTGTCTGATGGAAGGCCATATAATAGAAATCAGGACCAACTAGACCAGGCCATGGTTGAAATTAAGCTAATGCTAGGCACCACAGAAGATTGCCTTGGAGAAGCGGATGATGCAGGCCGCTGTGGCCCTGAGTTAGCTCGATTCCTCGCTACAAAAGACCAAAACGCAGACATAGACGGGGATAATATTGTAAACACTTACACCATCGGTTTCGATGTTGAGGCGGGATCTACGGCGGAAACATTTTTATCCGCCGTTGCTAAAGCAGGTGGAGGAAGCTACTTTCCCGCTTCAGACTCAGCGGCTTTGGCTGCTGTATTTAAAGCGATTATTTCTGATGTATCTAAAACGGCCCGCAGTTTCGCGGCACCCGCCTATACAGTTGACCCATCTTCTCGTTTGGCCCACAGTCGTAATCTTTACATCCCATTATTCGAGAACAGTGCAACCCCTCGTTGGTCGGGAAACCTGAAGAAATATAAACTTAATGACGCAGGTCAGATTGTTGATCGCAACGGCAATGTGGCAGTCACCGCCGATGGTATTTTAGACCCTGAAGCAGTTGACTTTTGGAGTGCTGCAAATACCACTACGGACCAGAAAAAACCAAACCCGGTAACATCCGGAGGTGCTGCGAGCCAATTAGATCCCGCTGCCCGGAATCTTCTAACTGACAAAGGAAGTTCTTTAGTCGCTTTAGGTATCGACTCAGTCAGCAAACAAGCCTTATCGGGTGCGGGTAATTTAGCTGATGATTTACAAACGACTTTAATTCGATTTATTCAAGGCTACGCAGGTGACGACGGAACCTCACGTAACCATATTGGCGATATTTTGCATAGCAAGCCGACCGTAGTCACTTACTCAGATAAAGAGGTCATTTTCTTTGGTACAAATGAGGGCTTCCTACACGCGATTAACACCGCAGATGCCAGCGCTAATGGGGGTGGAAAAGAATTATTTGCGTACATGCCTTCTCCATTATTAGCAAATATTCAGGGGCAGTACGAGAACAAACCACTGGAAGGCCCAATCAAGCGAATTTATGGTGTTGATGGTGAGATGTCACTGTGGATTCAGGATAAAAACAAGGATGGCAAAGTCAGTGCTAGCGAGGGTGACAAGGCCTATTTATATTTTGGTTTGCGACGTGGTGGCAATGCTTACTATGCGTTGGATGTAACCAATCCTTCAAAACCCAGCTTGCTATGGACGATCAGTAATAAAACCGGAGGGTTTTCAATGCTCGGTCAAACTTGGTCTAAACCTGCAATTGGCAAGCTTCGCTACAAGCGCTCTGGTTCGGTTATATTTGAAGAGGTGCTGGTCTTTGGCGGTGGATATGATGCGTCGGTTTATGACGAGGAAGATGCCGCATCCCGTACCAAGGGAGATGTCATCGGTACTGGTGTCTACATTGTCAGTGCCAAAACCGGCAATTTGATTTGGTCAGCCAACACCACAGATGGCATACAAGATAGCGTACCTGGAAGCATTCGAATACTGGATATCAATCGGGATGGGTCGATTGACCGCCTTTACTTTGGCGACACTGGTGGCAATGTCTGGCGCGCTGACTTAAATGTAGATGATGTTGATGATGACGCCAGTTTGCATGATGTCAGTAAAGATGCCCGAATCTATCGCTTTGCCAACTTAGGAAACAACGCCGGCAGCGACAATAGAAAGTTTTTCCATGAGCCTGAAGTCTCTCTCTTTAAACATGGTGGTCGTTTTGTTTCGATTATCACCATTGGCAGTGGCTATCGGGCTCATCCCAAAAACTCTAATGTAAAGGATAGTTTTTTTGTGCTGTATGACGAGAATTCTATGAATGTACCTGAAACCGTTCCACAGCCATTAACAATCAACGATTTGGCCGAGCCTTCTAGCTTAGCGGGTAATGAATTTCTACCAACCTATAAGGGATGGTATAAACCCTTAAGTGCTAGAGGTGAAAAAGTGCTGTCTTCACCCCTAGTGTTCACTGGTAAAGTTATGTTTACCACGTTTGCTTCAACGGATCAGCCCGTTGAAACCGGTGGCGCAGGCAGTTGCTCTTCTAAAACTAATAACTTTAGTCGTGTCTACGCCTTAAACTTAATGACGGGTGCAGCAGCTGCTGATCTGGATGGCGATGGCATTGTGACAGAAAAGGATGAGGCAATTATCGTTGGTCACGGAGACATACCGGACACCCCAACACTGGTTTTCAATAAGCCTTCTAACTGTTCAAATGAAGGTTGTAACCATATTGTGGATATACGTGTAGGAAAAATGCAAAGGCCAATAATTGACGAAAACACAGTAAATGGAAACGTCGATCTTGGTGATTACTTACCTAAAGTTTTCTGGCTGCAGGGACAATAAGGGAGCCTACTAAGGCCTATCAAAACTCCTTTCCAGCGCGAAACTCTTTCCATTTCATTACACTATTTGCCCCCAGCCACATCAATGGTTCTGGGGGCAATTTTTTAGGTAGTGCTTCGGGTTGATATTCCGGCATCAATGTTTCCGTGCTACCGGCTGCCTGTTCTGCTGCGATAATACCTGAGACGGTGCCTTTTGCAGTACCCAAGCCATTTTGGCAACAGGCTGAATACAAACCTTCATCCAACTTACCTAATGCAAACACATTATTTAGGCTAAGGCATAAACGTCCATCCCAGCAATGCTCCATTTCAACATCTCCTAACATCGGAAACCGCGCCTTGAAGCTGTCACTATGAGTTTGAGCGATGGATCGCATTCTTCCATTCGAGGATGTCATGCTCGGATCATAAGTCGCGCAGTTACGAATGATAATACGGTCACCTCCTGTTCCAGAGATACGCCGAACCGTTGTACCCAGCGGGTCGGCCGGAGTGAATCCCCAGCGTGTCTCACCGCCTAGTTTTTCAATTTCAGCAGCGGTTAATGCACGGGTCATGGAGGCGTATAGCACCAAATGCATGAGTCGCCTGCTGTAAAAACCAAAATGCTCAATCAAGCCATTGACCGCAATAATTACTTTGCCGACCTGCAACGAACCTGTCGGCGTTTTGACGAACCAGCCGCTGGTGTTTTTATCCAGCGAGATCACAGGGGATTGCTCATATAGCTTGATGCCATCCTGTTGTTGCAAACCGTCGGCTAGACCCCTTATATACAGTGCGGGCTGTAGCATCGCGGTGCCGGGTGTCCATAACCCTCCCTGATAATATTCCGACCCAGTTAGCGCTTGCATTTCTGATGCGCCTAGCAACTTAAACGCCTCCCCTAGACGACTTAGGTGTTCTGCATAGTCAGCGTTATGCTTAAGGCCTTTAGCGGTAGCCGCTGCATTAATTTTACCGCTAACAATCAGTGCCTCTTTCGGCATAGCAAAATCAACCGCTGTGGTCTTGGCAAATTCAATCGCTGCCCGATTCATTGCTGTTTGGCGACGGTCGTTTTCTGCTGATTCCCCTGCATAATCATCTGAGGTCAGCTCATGCGGCAGATCAATCATGAAGCCAGAGTTACGACCCGCAGGCCCTGTAGCGACTTCACGACCTTCCAACACAACGACCCTTGCATCGAGTTGCAACTGCGTCAATCGTCTGGCCGCTGCCAGCCCGGCAAAGCCTGCACCAATCACCAAATAGTCTGCGTCTAAATGCTCACTTAAAGCAGGATTAGGAATGCGCGCTGGCAGGATCGAATTCCATGCCGCTGGGCCAGCCTCAGGTGGCATTTTTTGCACTCTAATCATGTATGCTGACCAAATATATTTAGCAAACAACGTGCTTTCATCAATCCACCGCCTCTTCAGGCGCACGGTCTGACAAATCAATCCAAATAGTTTTCAATTCGGTGTATTGATCATGTGCATGCAAAGAATTGTCACGCCCACCAAATCCTGACTGCTTATAGCCCCCAAATGGCGTTGAAATATCACCTTCACCGTAGCAGTTAATAGTCACCGTTCCTGCCCGAATCGCTCGTGCTGCACGAATCGCTTTTTTTCCGTTTGCAGTGAACACGCTCGCGGCAAGTCCGTACTGAGTATCGTTTGCAACCTCAATCGCCTCTTCTATTGATTCCACAGTGATTACCGATAAAACAGGACCAAAGATTTCATCCTGTGCCAATGTGCTATCTGAGCTTAGCCCATCAATGATCGTCGGCATCACGTAGCACCCTTCTTTGGTATCACCACCGACAAGAATTTTTCCGTCACCCAACGCTTTCTTTTTGAGGTAACTCGTCACCTTTTTAAAATGCTCCTTATCAACC
>CALAJG010000137.1 GCA_937923375.1 uncultured Leucothrix sp. | reverse complement strand
GATGAATTTGCTGCACTCAGCGCACTGGGTATCGACTCACTGACGGCGGTGGAATTGCGCAGTTGGGTACAGGGGGATCTTGATGTTGAGCTTGCGGTTGAGCAGATGTTTACCACGCCAAGTATTCGCGAGCTAGCCATTGCGATTGATCAATCACTGGGTGGTGCAACGTCAGATAATGCGCAAGTGGAAGGCAGTGAACTTGGTGACAAGGGGCAGTGGATAATCTGTCCGCAGCCACGACCTAATGCTCGTAAGCGCCTGTTCTGCTTTCCGTATGCTGGAGGTGGTGCTTCAGCATTTAAAGACTGGGTTGAGATACTGCCCGATGAAATAGAGCTTTTCATCGTGCAAATGCCGGGCCGAGAGGAACGGTTACGTGAACCACTTATTACCGATATGCCAGAGTTAGTTGATGCACTCAGTCATGAGCTTTTGGCTTATAACGACCTACCGTTTGCATTTCTTGGGCACAGCATGGGGGCAATGGTTTGTTATGAAACAGCCTGCCGGTTACGTGCCATGGAGGCTCGTTTACCCCAACACCTTTTCCTTTCCGCTCGAGCAGCACCGCAACTTCAGGACAATAGTGAAGCCCTGCGCTTTCTGGAGAGCGATGCGTTTATAGAACGCTTACATAACTTGTATGGTGCGGTGCCGGATGCGATTCGCCAAAGCGCCGAATTGCAAGAGGTGTTTCTGCCGATACTGAGGGCGGATGTTACTTTGCTGGAAACGCATGAGCCTGTGACCAGAGAGCCGCTCGACTGTCCCGTTACTGTGCTCGGTGGAGCTAGTGATCCAGCGATCTCTAGGGCAATGCTGGCGGGTTGGCAGCAACACACCTCTGCAGCATTTACTCAACATGAGTTTGAGGGTGATCATTTTTATATTCATTTGCAGCGTGATGAGGTCGCTTCTTTAGTGGTTGAAAATTTATAAGTCATCAGGTGCTGTTGAACAAAAAGTTATTATGTAATGTCATGCCGTGACTTTCAGGTAGCGGGGTCGAGCTTGCCGGATAATTGTTATCAAGGAGATAAATGAGATGACAGAAGCTGTAAGCTGGATTGCCGTCGACTGGGGAACCACTCATCTGCGAGCCTACGCGATGAGCGAAGTGAATGTCGTGCTTGCCGAGGCACAGTCTACCGATGGTATGGCTGCCTTGCAGACTGGTGAATTTGAAACAGCCTTAATAGCTTTGATTAGTGAGTGGTTACCCAACAGTGGCAGAATACTGGTGTTGGCCTGTGGCATGGTTGGTGCGCGCCAAGGTTGGGTCGAAGCCACTTATCGAACAGTGCCTTGTTCACTATCTTCCGGCCTTGATTTAACCCGCGTCACGACTCAGGACGACCGTTTAGAGGTGCGTATACTCCCCGGAATTTGCCAGACAAACCCAGCAGATGTTATGCGAGGTGAAGAAACTCAGATTGCTGGGCTGCTAGCTGAACAGGGTGACGGAATCACCACTGTGTGTTTGCCGGGAACTCACAGTAAATGGGCGTCACTAAACAAGGGTTATATCCAGTCGTTTAGTACCTTCATGACGGGTGAGCTGTTTGCGCTGCTCAGCACACAGTCGATATTGTGTCATAGTGTTACGACGGATGATTGGGATGAACATGCCTTTTTATTGGCTGTCAGTGAAGGTGTGGAACAACCAGACATGCTGTTATCCAGCAGCTTCCGTATCCGCGCCCAGAGCTTATTAGGTGAAACTGCGGAAGCAACTGCTCGCGCACGTTTGTCGGGCTTATTGATCGGTAGTGAATTGGCTGGCGCTAAAGATTATTGGTCGCAGCAATCTGTTGCACTAATCGGGGATACCGCGCTGTCGGCACTCTATGAAAAAGCATTAGATGCGCTTGACGTAGAGACACAGATCTATGATCCAAAAGACATGACCGTGGCAGGTTTGCGTCAACAAGCCCAACACCTGATTAACCCTGAGGAATAAACAGCATGAGTCGTAAATTGATCGCCATTTTACGTGGCATTACACCGAGCGAAGCCGAAGCAGTAACCGATGCCTTAATTGAAAATGGCATCACGCATATCGAGGTACCGTTGAACTCTCCAGATGTATTTACTTCGATTAGCCTGATGGCGAAACGCTTTAGCGATGTTGCCGTAATTGGCGCAGGAACAGTCACCCGACCTGATGACGTAGATCGTGTGATGCAGGCAGGCGGCACGTTTATCGTTTCTCCCAATTGTAATCCCTTGGTCATACAACGCACTAAAGCATTGGGAATGCGTTCTTATCCTGGCGTGTTTACCGCGACGGAGTGCTTCGATGCTCTGGAGCATGGTGCTGATGCCTTGAAGATATTTCCGGCTTCTGTGATGGGGACTTCGGGCGTTGCGGCGTTACGGGCAGTGCTGCCGAAAGGGGCTGACTTGTATGCGGTTGGGGGTGTTGATACGGGCAGTTTAAGCAGTTGGCGTCGAGCTGGAATTGAGGGGTTTGGGATTGGTAGTTCGCTTTATAAGCCGGGAAAGACGGTTGATGAGATTATTGTTAAGGCTAAAGAGC
>CALAJG010000136.1 GCA_937923375.1 uncultured Leucothrix sp. | reverse complement strand
CATGAGGGTGCTGCAAGACCAGGGCATTTTTTAGGAGTGGCGACGGTCGTTTGTAAGCTGTTTAATATCGTATCGCCAGATCTTGCCATATTTGGCCAAAAAGATTTTCAACAGCTGTCTCTGATTCGGCAAATGGTCGCTGACCTCGATATGCCGATCGAAATCATCGGGGCACCGACGACTCGTGAAGATGACGGTCTGGCCATGAGCTCGCGCAATAGTCGTCTATCATCTGAGCAGCGAAAGCTGGCACCGGAAATCTATAAGGCTTTGAAGAAGCTTGAGAAGAGGGTAGTTGAAGGTCACTTTGATGACTATGTGAATGCTCAAAATGAAGTGATAGAGGATCTCACGGAGTTAGGCTTTAGACCCGACTATATACTTGTATGTAACGCTCGCACCTTGCAAACGGCTAGCAAGGCTGACCGAAATTTGGTGATACTGGCTGCAGCGTACCTAGGAGAGGTGCGTTTAATTGATAACATTCAGGTGTGTTTAGGCTAAGCAGGGTAGAGAGCGCCAAGCACACGAGGGCCGGAAGCGCCTGTTGCAGAAGGAAGGTTTCCCGGCAAGCCCAGTACGTTTTGCCTGGCAAGCCATGCGAAAGCGATGGATTCTACCCAATCCGCAGATACCCCTAAAGCATCTGTTTTTTTGACAGTTGCGGGTTTTAGTGATTCGCTGAGTCTTTGAATTAAAGCTGTATTTTTCCCACCACCACCACAGATATAGACTTCGTCAATATCAAGCTCAGTTAGTCTTGAGGCAAGCTGTATTCCCTCTGTGATACTTAATGCGGTAACTTCTAATAATGTTGCCTGAATATCAACTGGCTTCATGTTTCCTGTTAGATATTTGCGCAACCAATAAAGATTAAAGTGCTCCTTGCCTGTGCTTTTTGGATAAGTGCGTTTAAAATACGGATCCGACATTAATTGGTTTAACAGGCTAGGGAGAACCTTGCCTTTAGAAGCCCAGCCACCGTTATCATCAAATGATTTGCCCTGTTCTTCTAAACACCAGGCATCCATTAATGCGTTACCGGGGCCAGTATCAAACCCTAGTGTCTCATGCCAAGGAGAGAGCAAACTAATATTGGCTATTCCACCTATATTCAATACAACTCTTGTCTTTTCAGGGTGTGAAAAAATAGCCTGATGAAAAGCAGGCACTAGCGGCGCGCCTTCCCCTTTTGCAGCAATATCTCGACCACGGAAATCTGCAATAGTTGTAATGCCTGTTAATTCAGCAATCCTGTTGGCATCGCCAAGCTGCCAGCTGAAATGCGGCAACTTATCAGGTTGGTGGCAAATAGTTTGCCCGTGATTCCCAATTGCCCTTATGCTTTTCTTAGTGATTTTACTCTTTTCAAGCAGTGCAATGACTGTTTCAGCGTAAAGACTGCCGAGTTCCGCATTCAATTCTGCAATATGGCGTAGAGAGCCAGACCAGTCTGGCTGAATTAGCGCAACGAGATCAGATTTAAGCCTTTGTGGGAAGGACTTGGACAGATGAGCTATTGTGTTGGGCGAGCCGGTCTCATCGAACTCTACAATCACCGCGTCGATGGCATCCATGCTGGTGCCCGACATGATGCCTATATAAAATTCCTTATCTATTTGGGGAGTAGATGAAGTGGGATTATCCACCCGTTGCGCTGTTAATATCGAAGTTTTCCATGGCGAAGCGATGCAACACGTTTAACTGTAACTTCATATTGAGCGCGTCGACCTTAAACTTAACTAGCTCTTCCTTGGTAAGCGACATACTGTTGGGCAGTTCAACGGTCAGCGGGTTAGCTGGAATATTATTTTTGCGGAATTCGTAGTGCAGGTGAGGGCCGGTAGCCAATCCCGTCGAACCCACGTAACCAATGATATCGCCCTGAGCAACAACCTGACCCTTTTTCAAACCTTTTTTGAATTTAGACAGATGTGAGTACAGCGTAGTGTAACCCTCACGATGTTTAAGTACGATTGTGTTGCCGTAGCCGCCTTTACGCCCGATTAGCTTAACCTCACCATCGCCAGTGGCAATGATAGGCGTGCCACGTCGTGCTGCAAAATCGGTTCCTTTGTGGGCTCGCAACTTATGCAGGATGGGATGAAACCGACCCGGATTGAAGTGAGAAGAAACCCTGGCGTGCGCCACTGGTGTGCGAATGAATGCTCGCTTCATCTCGCGGCCTGTCGGAGTGAAATAATCCGTCAACCCTCTTGCAGTAGTATGCCGGATGCTGCGATAAATTTTGCCTTTGTTTATAAACTCCGCTGCTAAGAGGTTTTGACTACCAACCAAATCGCCATCGTGGTAGATGTTCTCAAATACTACCGTTACTTGATCGCCAACTCTGACATCGTGCGAAAAGTCAATGTCCCAGTCAAACACTGTAACGACCTGACGCATTATGTTATTCGGCACATCGACTTTTTTAGCATCTAGAAAGATACCATTCTTGACTGAAAACGTCGCTCTGGCTTGACGAACTTCAAACTGTTTTTTCTGCCATGACCCTGTGTAACTGTCTGAATCTGTTGGTTTAATCACAAAGCTATTTTTATGATCAGGCGTAAAAGCGAGCTCTTCTAGTTTACCTTTGTAGGACTTAGCGCGAACAATAGTGCCCATTTTCATATCTTTGAGGGCATCTGCAATTGCGTCAATTTTGTTTAAGTCTTTAAGGATCTTAGATTGTTTAATCTGACGGAATATATTTGTTGGGTTGTCATAGCGCTTGACGGTGTAAGTATTCCAAGTGCTTTCTGTATTAATCAGCTCATGACCGGTGTAAGTAACCAGCGCATGTTTAGGTAGGGGAAGTTCCTGAATTTCTTCGTTGAATCGTTCCCGTGATGTATCGCTCTCAGCTGTTGAGATGACTTTTTGTTGCTTTCGACTATTTTGAGGGAGTGATTGGTTGATTACAGAAGTAGAAGCTTCAACAATTGGTTTCGGAATCATCGATTTAGTTATACTGGCATAATTAACTGTTTGCGATGAAAGCGGTTTGTTCTCTACTGCAGAAGTACTTTGGTCGAAGTTATCAGCAGGCTGATTAAACGTAATCTCGAATTGGTTAACAGAACTGTTGGGTAAGTAAGATTGAAGAGGAATGTTGCCTAACGCAGTTGCGCATCCGACTAGCAGTATAGCCCGGGTTGCCCAGCGTGGCGTGAGAGATTCACTCGTCTGAACACCGGTATCTTTGGTTTCAGTATTTGCCTCTGCGTGAAACCCAAATAAATCAGATTCATCCTGATTTTGGATATCAAAACGCGCTAGTACGTCGTCCCAGTTTTTATTATTTTTTACTGACGATTCTTTTGTTCGAGAACTCAAGATTGGCAGCTCCATAATTGATTAGATACATTCCATTGTATAACTGACATAGTGCCCCTCTGCGCCATGAAAGCAATTGATACCATAGAATATAATAAATTTGCAACTTATTCACTCAAAGGATAATTCAAGACCAAAGACTTTCTCGGGTTACAAATTGGCCACGCTCCCTACAAGCGCGTGCCCATATTAGAACGATAAATACTGTTTGTAAACTTTTGTAAGTGCAGTTTGGGTTAAAATCAACCAGTATGGTGATTAGTTCATGTTATTTGATGTTTTATTAACAAAAAGTCGTTTTTGATCGTTTTTTATCGCAAGCCTTTTACAAAAAAACCACCATATTCCATTACTTTACCGTGCATTACTAACAATATAATAAAGGTAACAATGGTAAAGAACCCAGACTTAATCGCAGCTGAAAAAAGCGGACCGAGGCTGTAATTCTAGATAGCAGGCGCTCAATAAACATTAATTGAGTTCTTTAGATCAGGAGTTGTCTCCTGACTTCCGCTCCAGTAGAGGATTGCAGAGTTGTGCGATGCCAGTCATGATATTGAATATTTAAGATAGGACTCAAAATATTTTGCAAAATATGATTCTATTAGCCCGTTATGAACTGAGGCGCATGTTCATGACCAGGCGCGGATTACTTTCTTTACTTGCGTTTGCATTGGTTTGGTTCTTGGTTTTGCGTTACGCCATCTATGGCGCTGCGCAATTCTTTATGGCAGATGCACCAGGTGGTTTGATCGTTAGTTTTTTTAACTCTACGGTTATAAACAATCTAATGTCATGGCAAATTCCTGAGCTTGCGGTGTTTTGGGTAATCTGCCTTTATCTGCTTCCTATATTTTGTGTGGCCCTAACGGCCGATCAAACAGCCTCAGATAGGGCAAGAGGTACTTTGCGGCTCCTTCACTTACGAGCAACGCGGGACGGAGTTTTCTTTGGGCGTTTTTTAGGGCAGATGTTAATCTTGTTTATGCTTATCCTGCTTGCGCTGATGACAACTCTTGTTCTTGTTTTACTAAGGGATTCATCACTATTTATTCCTGCGCTGCGCCTCTCATTTATATTACTGGTCAATCTACTGCTCGTGTTGTTACCTTACACTGCGTTGATGGCATGGGTCTCCTCAATGGCGAGCTCGGCCAGGCAGGCAACTCTCTATGCGGTTATCATTTGGATTGTTTGTTCAATCGTGACGGGATGGTTGTCTAGCCAATTTCCCGGGCTTTGGGGCTTAGACAAAGTGTTACCCGGCGCACAGGTCTCCGGTTTGCTGCAATTGTCGGGGTGGAATACTTTGTCTCTGGCTTATCTGCCAATCATTCAAACCATTGTCCTGTTATTTCTGGGAAGACTGATGATGCAAAGGAGTGACTGGTGAACCTACTTAATTGTCGAGACTTAGTGAAAAAATATGGGAGTACCAGAGCCCTTGATGGGATTGATCTGACCCTTGAGGCAGGGGCCCCGATTGCTTTGATTGGTCCCAACGGCGCCGGCAAGACAACTCTGTTTAGTATTCTTTGTGGTTTTCTTCGGCCCTCAGGTGGTGAAGTGGAAATTTTGGGCAGTAAGCCGGGGAGATCTGAATTGCACGGGCGGCTGGCTGCATTACCACAAGACGCCAATCTGGATCCTCGTTTCACCATTGGCCACCAGCTAGTACTGTTTGCACGACTTCAGGGATTGTCAGCTAAGCAAGCAACTGCTGAAGCGCAGCGTGTGTTGGACCAAGTTGAACTGTCGAAAACGTTTACTATGAAGCCAGAAGCGTTGAGTCATGGAATGCGTAAACGTGTCATGTTTGCACAGGCACTGATGGGAAATCCCGAGCTGGTGCTGCTAGACGAGCCCACAGCTGGCTTAGATCCACCGAATGTCAAAGCCATGCGCACGCTGATTAGCGAAGCGGCATCTCAGGCCACCTTTATTATCAGCTCGCATAACCTGGACGAGCTGGAGAAGGTCTGCAGCAGCGTTATTCATCTTGAAAAAGGTAAATTGAAAGGCGTCGTTAGCATTGATCAGAGTAAAAGCAGCGGTTATCTAACGTTGGTTATGGCGGAACTGACCGCGACGGTGGAGCAGATCCAGCAGGTTTTATCTGCAATAAAAGGTGTAAGCGGGGTCAGTTTTAATGCACCAAATCGATTTGTGCTGGATTATGACGCTAGCAACTACCCGCAAATTGACCTAGAGGTAATGCAGCGAATTTCAGCAATGGGCTGGAAGTATCGTCAGGTCGTTAACGGCCGAACACTGGAGGATCAGCTGTACTTTGAATAAGTCCAAATTAGCGTGGGATGCAGGGTTATTTGCATGATTTAGTTATTTGGGTAAATCTGAATCTAAAAACGTGACGTATAAAAATCAGAACAATTAATACAGCAATAGTCAGGAGTAAACTGATGAATAGTCAAAACACTTTATCTCGACGTACATTTCTTCGTAATAGTATAGGTATGGTAGCTGCCGGCGCAGGGGCTGGTCTACTGACAAATGGCGCTGTTCAAGCGTCTGGTAATGAGGTGTTCGAGGTGGTCAAAACAGAAGCCGAGTGGAAAAAACAGCTGGGTGAAGCGCGATTTGCTATCCTCAGAAAAGAAGATACTGAGCGCCCAGGTAGCAGTCCACTCAATAATGAAAAGCGGGATGGGATTTTTCATTGCGCGGGTTGCGATCTACCGGTCTATTCTTCAAAGACTAAATATGAAAGTGGTACGGGCTGGCCGAGTTTTTATGAGTCACTCCCCAATGCCATCGGAACGCGTGAAGATCGCCGTCTGATTTTCTCAGTAAGAACTGAAGTGCATTGCAGACGCTGTGGTGGACATTTCGGTCATGTATTTGATGATGGACCTGCGCCGACTGGCAAGCGCCATTGCTTGAATGGTTTATCTTTGATCTTTAAGCCAACGGCTTAACTGAATCCATCGAGAGCCGTTTTTGGCTCTCTCTGAATTGCTAAGCGAAGTCCTTTAGTGATGCCCTGAGTTATGGAATAATGCGCTCCACATTATTCAAATGGCTCAGGGCTTCTTTGTTATGGAAAAAACGTTTATCACCGCAGCAGATCTGTTGAAAGATTCATTTCGACTGGCTTCAATGGTTTATGAAGACGGATTTAGACCTGAGTTTATTGTGGGGATCTGGCGCGGCGGTGCTCCGATCGGTATTGCCGTTCAAGAGTATTTTGATTACAAACAATTCCCAACGGATCATATCGCGGTACGTACTTCTTCGTACTACGGCATTAATAAACAGAGTAAAGAGATCCGTGTTCACGGTCTTCACTATCTGATTGAAAATGCAAACGCTGATGACAGTTTATTGATTGTTGATGATGTGTTCGATTCAGGTCGAAGTATTGATGCCCTGATTAAAGAAGTATCCAAACTCTCCCGGCTAAATATGCCTCGGGATATCAGAATTGCCTGTCCTTGGTATAAGCCGTCCAACAAGTCAGTGACTCTGACACCGGATTATTTTGTCAATGAGACAGATGAGTGGCTAGTGTTTCCTCATGAACTTTCTGGGCTAAGCCAAGATGAGATACGTGAAGGCAAATCAGATTTGGCGGATGTGATCGAGCTGTTTTAAATTGCCGCCCAGAGTAGGTCACTTACAACGCTTCGCGGATCGCAGCTGCGATTTCTTCCGAGGTTGAGCCATGCGACTTTGGTGGTAAAGCCTTACCGTCTCTGCCAATGATGAATGTGGCAGAGGTGTGGTCAATTTGATAGTTAGACTCTGAGCTTCCGACAACCTTAGTATAGTACGTACCATATTGTCGGGTCACTTTTTGTAGCTGCTCCTGTGTCCCTGTAATACCCCGAAAGTTTTCGTGAAAGTAACCCGCGTACTGCTTAAGCTTTTCACCCGTATCACGTTCAGGATCAAGGCTAACGAAAAGCCCCTGCACATCGGAGACTTCTTCAGCAGACAAGCTTTTTAAGGCAGATCCTATAATTGCAAGCGATGTCGGGCAAACGTCTGGGCAGGATGCAAAGCCAAAATACATCACAACGACTTTACCCTTAAAGTCACTTAGGGATACTGGCGCACCACCCTCCGGCCGAAGCGTAAACTCGCCACCAAATTGTTTACCCGCGATAGGCACTTGTTTGCTTGCAGGAAGTGATTTTTTGCTGAAATATTGTTGAGCGATAACCAGACCACCAATGAAGGCGATTAACGACGCCAAGATAATTATTTTTTTCATTTAAGGTTCCATACCGCTCATAAATTCGATTTCTAATTGTGAATTGTCATCAAGAGAGTGGATTATATTGGATGACACCGCTCAAACAAATACTTTGCTAGTTTGTATGGATAATGGGTAGCTG
>CALAJG010000135.1 GCA_937923375.1 uncultured Leucothrix sp. | reverse complement strand
CGCTAGTGTTGCAATTGGCATATGTGAGTTTTCTAAGCTCTTAAGTTGAGACAGTGATTCAACAATACCAATTGCTTCAGCCACCTCACCCGAATAGCCAAGTGCAATGGCATGGCTTAAGCGTGTTACGGGTGAGTCCGTAATTTCAATTAGCTGTTCATAATACTTAGTAATTGCTTTCCAGTTTGTTTTGTCGAAGTGCTGTGCTTCACAATGTTCTTTGGCAATTAGCGCTTCAATGAAAAAACGTCCCGATGCGCCGACGGGGGCCTTATGTGCCACTGATAAAAAGTAATTTGCTGTATTAATGTATTCGCTACGCCATAGTTTTCTATCTTGCAAGTCGATAGGAATAGAGTTTCCATCCTCGTCCAGTTTAGAATCTACCCTTGAGATGTGAAAATGCATGAGCGCAAACAGCGCTAAGGTGTCTTGATTGGCCACTTTGGGTTCTTCAATCAATACATTCACCAGTCCAATTGCATCTTGGCAAAAGCTTAAATTAAGCGGTTTGTCTTTATGTGATGAGTGAAAGCCTTCATTGAACAGCAGATAAAGCACGGTGTGCACGCTATCCATTGTTGTGGAAAGCTTATCATCCGCGGGGAATTCAAACGGGCAGTCAGCAAGTTGTGCTTTAGTGCGAAGTAGCCGCTTTTTAACCGTAGCTTCAGGGATCAGTAGTGCTCGAGATATTGCTGGAATGCTCAGCCCACAGAGTGTTTTTAAAATAAAGGGAATACGATTGGTTGGTTTAATTTGCTCATGACAACACATGAAAATCATACGAAGTTGATCGTCTTTGATTTTATGTTCGGTGAACTCCTGGTCGATGGTGTAACCCATTGACCACTCGCTATTGAGTGTGTGAGCTAAGTCATTGGAAAGTTTGATTTTTGCTTTGTTTGACCTGAGGCTATCGATTGCACGGTTCTTGGCGGTTTGGATGATCCATGCTGAAGGGTTTTCTGGGATGCCGTTTTCTTGCCAGTGGATTAGTGCTTTACTGAAAGCGTCTTGAAGAACATCTTCTGCCAAGGAGAAGTTATCTGGGCCGAATAGGCGGGTTAAGACCGCCAGGACTTTGGCTGAGTCGGTTTTGTAAACTTCTGCAAT
Organism: uncultured Leucothrix sp.; assembly: GCA_937923375.1. GTDB lineage: Bacteria > Pseudomonadota > Gammaproteobacteria > Thiotrichales > Thiotrichaceae > Leucothrix. The sequence continues at coordinate 1,896 of CALAJG010000135.1, read as the reverse complement.
GCTGAGTTCTACATTATTCATCGTGTCTTTAGTGGTATGTGGTCGTCATCTACATCACAGCAGAAAAAAGCAGCTAGTAGTAGCCTTGCTATCATAACAGACTGTGTCAGCATGATGCTTTAAGAGGGTAGGGACTTATGCCTCAGGCTCAAAATCTGCCTATTACAACGACTAAGACGCTAGTACATCCCTATCGCTGGATAAGCAGGCCTATTTGTGAGCCTGCCATTGGCGATACTAACGTTAGCGAGGGCTTTCGCCGTCACTAATAAACTGACCATCCAGCAAGCCATCTATTTCTGCCATAACATTTGGCGCCAGTGCTCCATAGGCAATCGCACCTGCCAAACCTTCGACTTGCCCGGTGTTGCGAGCACCAGGAACGGGTATATTATCCGCAGACTTCCCCCACAACCAAGCAAGCGCACCTTGTACGGTCGTTCTGCCATCGCTTCGCAATAACTCTCGAATAGCATCAAAGCGAGATAGATATTCAGGGTTGGGTTTTCCATCAATATAGTACCCCGTCCAATCTTGCTTCGTTGCTCGTATATCGTCCGCGGGCATTGTTGAATCAGCGGTATACTTACCTGAAAGCAAGCCCATGGCTAGTGGAGAGCGAATCAAGCATAAGAGACCTTTATCGTGCAACAGGCTTTGCATTTTAGGTGCATCCATCAGCACATGCATGGCATGTTCAACAACGCTAAAGCCTTTGCGATGTTGCATCGCTTTTGCATTAGCAACAAAGTCGGTGCTCCATCCAAATGATTGTATTTTTCCCATTTGACGCGCCTTCTCCATTTCGTCAAATATAAGGCCAGCCTGTTCAAGTGGAACGGTGTTGGGGTGCAGTAGAACGACATCAACAGATTCTCGCTCCAATCGCTTAAGGCTATTGTCGATCGCTGGCATAACCGACTCTGCTTCAAGCTCTTCGCCTGTTAAGGTACGTGTTTTCTCGTTAATTCCAATCCCTATTTTTGTTATAACGACTGCATCTGGGTGGTCTTTCAGCGCCACCGCTAGCAAGCGCTCTGAATGTCCTGCGCCATAAGCGGTTGCGGTGTCGAATACGTTGATACCATTGGCTAGGGCTGCATGAACAGCCTCAATAGAGTCTTTGTCGTTTGAATTGGTGTATCCAAGTGAGGTGCCATCGGCGGCAAACATTTTTCCGCCTATTGGCCAGCAACCCAAGCCCAATGGTGATATGTCTTTATCCAGAAATTTCATTTTAATGCTTCTCCCTATTGTTGGTGAGTCCAGTAGATCACCAAAGACTTGTTACATAAACAACGTTGAATGTAATATTCGTTTCATGGATGAAACGATATTTGACTGGGACGATATGCGACTGTTTCTGGCGGTTGCTCATCACGGTGGACTTGCGGCAGCCGCAGAGGCGGCGGGTAAGAGCGCACCAACACTTGGCCGTCGAATGCTAGGCTTGGAGCGCCGACTGGGTCAGGAGCTGTTTGAGCGTCTACCTCGAGGCTATGAGCTTACTGATGACGGAAGGGCATTAATGGGCGTGGCGCAACGGATTCAAGGTTCTATCGACCCGGTGTTAGTGGCGGCGAATAATGTCAATGTTCGACGAGTGAAAATATCCGCGGGGACGTGGACCACCTATCTGTTGTGCCAGCACGTAAAGCGTATTGTGGCTGATGATGCCGTCATTCTGCAATTCATAGCAGCGGATCACTTGCTCGATATACCTCACAGGGAAGCTGTTATTGGCATCAGAAATCAGCGGCCACAACAGATCAGCCTAGCTGGACAACGCATCAACAAAGTTCGTTTTGCTGTTTATGCCCGAAATAAATCCATAAGCAGCTGGGCGCAGGTTATTGGTTCGACACCGTCTGCGCATTGGGTTAGTGAAAATCGTGG
>CALAJG010000134.1 GCA_937923375.1 uncultured Leucothrix sp. | reverse complement strand
CAGTTGGAAAGTCATCAAAGTAAGGTTACCGGTTTATTTGTTGAAGGCGATGCAGTTGATAAAATCGCTGCTGGCCAATCAGCCAGAGTGGTATTAGATACAACGCCGTTCTATGCCGAGTCTGGTGGTCAAATTGGCGACTCTGGAAAGCTTGTCACCGATGACGGCGTGTTTGTCGTCACTGATACGCAAAAGCAGGGTGATGTTTTTCTGCATCAAGGACAACTTGAATCTGGTACATTGAGTCTGGGCAATTCGGTTTCTGCACAGGTTGATGCCGACCGTCGTCAAGCCATAGTGCTGAATCATTCTGGCACACATCTTATGCATAAAGCCATGCGTGATGTACTGGGGGATCATGTTGAGCAGAAGGGTTCTCTAGTCACTGCAGAGCGCCTTCGTTTTGACTTTTCCCATCCAGAGCCTGTTACGCCAGAACAAATGGCTCAGATAGAAAATCTGGTTAATACAGAAATTCGTAAGAACAGCGCCACAGAAGCCGAACTTACCAATATGGAAAGGGCGCTAGAAAAAGGTGCTATGGCTCTGTTTGGTGAGAAGTATGGAGATGAGGTTCGCGTTCTAACTATAGGATTTTCAACCGAATTATGTGGTGGAGTTCATGTCGAACGTACTGGAGATATCGGTCTACTTAAGTTAGTGAGTGAAGGCGGAGTTGCAGCCGGAGTCCGTCGCGTTGAAGCGGTCACAGGTGCAAATGCACTGACATGGCTTGATGATAGAGAGTCACAGCTAACATCGATTGCCAAAACGGTTAAGTCTTCTGTTCAGGATGCTTCTGAGAAGGTTCAGCAACTGGTTGATAAATCAAAGCAGCTAGAAAAAGAGCTCGATCAACTGAAAGCTAAATTGGCTATGTCTGCCGGTAATGATTTGGTATCGCAGGCTGTAGATGTCAGTGGAATAAAAGTGCTGGTGGCAAATCTTGACGGAGCTGATCCAAAGTCGTTAAGAGATACCGCTGACCAGCTTAAGAATAAACTGGGCAAAGCGGCCGTACTGGTAGCAACTGTCAATGAGGGCAAGGTAAGTTTAGTTGCCTCGGTTACCAAGGCTGAAAGTACCACGATTAAAGCAGGTGAGTTACTGGGTTTTGTAGCAAAGCAGATCGACGGTAAAGGCGGCGGTCGACCTGACATGGCTCAGGGCGGGGGGACCAATGTAGCGGCGCTGCCTGCGGCATTAGATTCTGTAGTAGATTGGGTTAAGGAACGCGTGTAAATGGCTCTTATTGTTCAAAAATATGGAGGGACTTCGGTCGGAAGTCCCGAGCGCATTACCGAAGTCGCTAAGAGGGTTCTTCGGTGGCGTGAAAAGGGTGATGATGTTGTTGTCGTCGTGTCAGCAATGTCGGGTGAAACCAATCGTTTAGTGGCGTTGATTAACGAGTTGAATCCGGAAGGTTTGGCACGTGAGAAAGACGTGATCTTATCGACTGGAGAGCAAGTTAGCATGGGTTTGCTGGCACTGTGCTTACAGGCGATGGGATGTGAAGCACGTTCCTACACTGGACGGCAGGCTAGAATTTTGACTGATAGCGCCTTTGGCAAAGCCAGAATTCGAGAGATTGACGCCTCACTGATTAAAACCGACCTTGATGCAGGCAAAGTCGTTATTGTCGCGGGATTTCAGGGAGTTGATGCTGATGGCAATATCACAACGTTGGGCCGGGGTGGCTCAGATACAACAGCGGTAGCCCTTGCAGTAGCGCTGGAAGCCGATGAATGCCAAATCTATACCGATGTGGACGGTGTTTATACCACTGATCCACGTGTGGTGTCTGATGCGCGACACATTCCAAAACTTGCGCTCGAAGAGATGCTGGAAATGGCTAGCCAAGGTTCAAAAGTATTGCAAATCCGTGCGGTTGAGTTTGCTTACAAATATGACATGCCAATTCGTGTGCTTTCTAGTTTTGATGACGGCGATGATGGTAAAAGCACACTAGTGACTAGGGAGGAAGACATTATGGAAGAAGTAATGGTGAGGGGCGTTGCCTTTAATCGCGATGAAGCACAGCTGACCATTAAGGGTGTGCCGGATAAACCAGGCGTAGCTTTTGATATTCTTGGCCCGATTTCAGATGCTAATATTGAAGTCGATATGATTCTGCAAAATGTTGGATCCGACGGCAGTACAGATTTTACGTTTACCATCCATCGAAATGATTACCCCGATGCAATGCGTATTTTGCAAGAAACAGCGAATACTCTAGGAGCGGCTGATTGTTCGGGTGACCAACGTATTGCTAAGGTGTCTATTGTCGGGGGCGGTATGCGTTCACATGCTGGTGTAGCAAGTCAGATGTTCGAGGCGCTGGCTAAAGATGGTATTAATATCCGTATGATTTCTACATCAGAGATAAAAATTTCAGTTGTTGTTGATGAAAAATATCTTGAACTAGCAGTCAGAACACTTCACGAAGCGTTTGGCTTGAGCGCAGAAGCTGCTTAATAATCTTACTTGATTAGGGTTAATTAAGTTTAAGTTCAGCTCACTTATGAGAACTTAAGATCGTTACTGATCATGTTGTATCGAAGCAACAATCTAAAATTATAAAATTAGATGCGCTGGCAGTGATGAAGTTTAGCCGTATTGGCACAGGGTAGTATAACAATTATTAATGGAGAATTAGGGATGTTGATTCTAACGCGGAGAGTGGGGGAAACACTCATGATTGGGGACGATGTAAGCGTTACCGTCTTGGGAGTTAAGGGAAATCAGGTACGAATTGGTATCGATGCCCCAAAAGATGTTGCAGTTCATCGTGAAGAAATTTACGACAGAATCAGGGATGAAGAGTCAGTGGTCAGTATTGAATTAGAAGCTAACGCAAACCACAGCTAATGATTATTCAATATAGCATCGTCAGACTCTAGTTCTGGCGATGTTATTTCAAACTTTTCTCATACCTACCTAAATCTGCATATTCAAATAGCGGTTAATAACTGCTATCCTCGCCCCAAGATATTGCAGTACACCTTCTATAGTGAATCTGGATGCAAGTCGTCTGTTCATTGTCCTGCCCGTATGAAGCCTTCGTACCCGCAAAAACAATACATTAAAACAACATTATAGTCGCTCAGCGACAACGATTTATTTGGGGCTTTTCTCATGGCAGAACTATGGCAGCAAGTGGCTGGCAAAATTTCACCTAAAACAATAATTGCCGGGCTGCTGTTTATCTTGGCTGGCGCCTATGTGGTGACGCAAACACCAACGATTGCAGTCAGTTGGGTCGTGATTATTCTATTCTTTACCATTTACTTATTTGTATTTGAAATTGTGGACGTCGATGTAGCCGCAGTATCGATCATGGTATTGCTAGGCCTGACTTCATTGCTAGCCCCAATGATGGGGTTGGAAAAAGGATTGGTCGACACTAACAAACTATTTAA
>CALAJG010000133.1 GCA_937923375.1 uncultured Leucothrix sp. | reverse complement strand
GACGCCGAGGGCATGCTAAACGACCGCCGCCTAATGGCTGTGGATGAAAACGGTGGATTCTTAACCGCCCGCCGCTGCCCAGAACTCCTACAAATCAGCTGCCAAATCGACGGCAACGGTTGGACACTAGCCCACCCAAAGCAAGCAACAAACTGTCCAATTGCTCCTAGTGACCACTCAGACAACCCAGCACTAATCAGTGGCAAAGTGTGGAAAGACGATATCAATGCTCTTGATGCAGGTGACGCAGCTGCAAATTGGATGAGTGAAGTACTAGGTCAGACCGCTCGCGTCGCGCTGTGGAAGCCGACCGCTCGCCACTCAGTTAAGTATGCTCTCGACACTAGTTTTGCCGATGCAGCACCGATACTCATCGTCAGCGAAGCCAGCATGCGACAAGGCTGTGACTGGGCAGGCATTCCTTATGACGTTCGCAGGTTCAGACCCAATATCGTCATTACCGGCGTTGAGGTATTTGAAGAAGAGAACTGGAAAAGCTTTGAAGTGGGAAACACTCGCTTTAAGATGCTGGACACCTGCACTCGCTGCATCCTGACCACGCGTGATCCTGATACTGGCGAATCACATCCAGACAAGCAGCCTATGAAGGTACTAATGCAAAAGCACACTGACCAAAACGGCCAACCGGTCATGGGAATGAACGCAACAATTGTCTCGGATGTTCAAACCGCAAGCATTTCTGTAGGTGATCAACTCCGGGTTCATTGACCCTCAAGACCGAAAGGATAACACCATTAGCTGAAAAGCTTGCACCAAAATAGTGCAAGCCATTGACTTAGAGCCCCCTAAGAGCCTCTGGCTTACACCAACCTTTCTCGTCGTCATGACGCTAAATCAATAACTTAACCCTTGCGATTCAGCATGCATTCATTACTGGCACGTATTTTGCTTTATGATCTTTAATGCTGTTTTAGCTATTGAACAACGAATCACTATTTTACCGAGGAACGATCTATGAGTGGCAACGAAAGTAGACTGCAAGCAATCTATCAAATCACTAACCGCGAGCCTATGCTGGTTGATAAGCCAAAGTCACTAAATAAAATTTGGGCAAGTGACGTATTCAATCTAGCTAAGATGGAAGAAGCGCTCTCTAAAAATGCATATAAGTCCATCAAGAAGACAGTGCAGACAGGCGCACCTCTGGATGCGGCGACGGCTGACGTTGTTGCTGCGGCGATGAAAGAGTGGGCCACCAAGAAAGGCGTGAAGTTCTTCTCTCACATATTCTACCCAATGACTAACGCCACTGCAGAGAAGCACGACGGCTTTGTTATAACGAGCCCTGACGGCAGCTGCATAACAGAATTTACAGGTAGCCTGCTTATTAAAGGTGAGCCAGACGGTTCTTCGTTCCCTAACGGAAGCCTGCGTATGACCAATGCGGCACGTGGCTATACGGCGTGGGATCCAACCAGCCCAGCTTATGTTATGCAGACAGATAACGGCGCTACACTGATGATTCCTAGTGTATTTATGTCGTGGACAGGTGAGGCACTCGATAAAAAGATTCCACTATTACGTTCAAACTCAGCAATGAATGACGCAGCGCAAAAAGTGCTAAAGCTGATGGGCGAAGAAAAAGTTGCTCCACTAAACTCAAGTTGTGGCGCTGAACAGGAATACTTCCTGGTTGATTCAAACTTTGCTAATAGCCGTCCTGACTTACTACTAGCAGGGCGTACCTTATTTGGTGCTGCGTCTGCTAAAGGTCAAGAGTTTGATGATCACTACTTCGGTGCTATCCCAGCCCGCGTTCAGGTGTTCATGCAGGACTTTGAAGACAAGCTATACCGTCTGGGCATTCCAGCAAAGACGCATCACAACGAAGTAGCTCCGGGCCAGTTTGAGATTGCGCCTTATTATGAAGCCGCTAACGTTGCAGCCGATCACCAGCAGTTGCTAATGACTGTTATGAAAATGACAGCGAAAGAGCACGGCTTCTTGTGCCTGCTTCACGAAAAACCATTTGCTGGCATCAACGGTTCAGGTAAGCACGTAAACTGGTCAGTAGGTAACGCAACACAAGGAAACTTGCTTGACCCAGGTACTACACCGAACGAAAACTTAAACTTTTTGCTCTTTTGTGGTGCAGTAATTCGTGGCGTGCACCTTTATGGACCATTATTGCGTGCGGTCATCGCGTCTGCTGGTAATGATCACCGTTTAGGTGCAAACGAAGCACCTCCAGCGATTCTGTCTGTTTACTTAGGTGACCAGCTAGAGAAAGTTTACAACGACATCAAAGATGGCAAGTTAGAAGCCGTGGCAGGTGGTGGAGAAATGGATCTGGGTCTGTCTCAAATCCTTAACTTTACACGTGACCCAGGCGACCGTAACCGCACATCGCCATTCGCTTTCACGGGTAATCGCTTTGAATTCCGCGCAGTCGGCTCAGCAGCCTCTGTTTCTGGTCCATTAGTTGCTATGAACACCATGCTGGCTGACTCGCTAAATTGGATTGCTGAAGAGTTAGAAGCAGAATTATCCGGTGGAGCTGACAAGAATGCCGCTGTGATGAGTGTCTTGAACAAGCTTATGAAGGCACATGGCAATGCAGTATTTGGTGGTGACGGTTACTCTTCTGAGTGGCACGAGGCAGCAGTCAAAGAGCGTGGTTTGAAGAACATCCCAACTACCGCGGATGCGCTGCCTGCGTTCAAAGAAGCATCTGTCAAAACACTGTTCGAAAGCACAGGCGTGTTGTCAGCAGCTGAGCTGGAAAGTCGATATGAGGTCTACTCTGAGCAGTACATCCTATCGATTGAAGTAGAAGCTAAGCTGGTTGTTGATATGGCTAAAACCATCATCTTCCCTGCCGCATCTAACTACCTGATGGATCTTGCCTCAACGCACTCTGGTATGTCGCAGCTTGGCATAGACTTTGATAAGTCATCCGCAGAGTCGGTAGCAAGCCACTCAAACGCGATGATGGGGGCAGTTGCTAAGTTGAGCGAAGCACTTGAAAAAGAAGACTTTGCTTCAACTGAAGCACACATGCAGTACCTTGCAAAAGACATTCTTCCGCTAATGAATGAAGTCCGCGAGCACGCTGATGCACTAGAAGGCGAAGTGTCTGACGACATGTGGCCACTAGCTAAGTACCGTGAGATGCTATTTATCAAGTAAGCGTTGAGCAAATCAATTACACCGCACTATCGAGGCCGCTTTTTAGCGGCCTTTTTATTACTTGCTAGATTAACACCACCCTTCTAGTATTACGGCCTCTACTCAACCAGTCTATTTTGGACGGCCACCAGTACCGCCCTGACTTTCGTAGAAACCTCAGGCTATCTTAAAATATCGGGCGGAACTCAACTTGACTCAAACCAATCAGCAACTTTCTATCGGCTTTTTGCTACGAATTTTTGCACCGTTTGCTGCAGGCTACTTTCTATCGTATTTATTCCGAGTCGTTAACACGATTATCGCCAGCGACCTGTCCGGTGATTTAGCATTAAATGCAAACCAACTTGGAATGCTAACCAGTGTGTACCTGATCGCCTTTGCCGCAACACAGCTGCCGTTAGGCATACTGCTAGACCGCTATGGCCCGCGTCAAACTGAAGCGATACTGTTATTATTTGCCGCCGCTGGTGCCGCTATTTTTGCCTCGGCTGAAACCTCAACTGGCCTACTCATTGGGCGTGCGCTAATCGGTTTCGGCGTCTCAGCCTGCTTGATGGCATCATTTAAAGCATTCGTGCAGTGGTTCCCAATGGAACGGCTGCCGATGATCAATGGCTTCTTATTAGCGGCCGGTGGTTTTGGTGCGCTTACCGCCGCCACTCCGGTGGAGTTTGCTTTGCAGTTTACCGACTGGCGCGGTGTGTTTTGGGCGCTCGCAATCATTACTTTTTTAGTTGCTTTAAGCGTCTTTTTTGTGGTTCCAGACAAGCCTATTACTCAATCTGGTACCACTTTACGTCAGCATATTCAGGGTATTGTTAAAGTCTTCAAAAGTCGCACTTTTTGGTGCATTGCACCGTGGGCGGTCGCCTCTCAGGCAACTGCAGGCTCAGTGCTTGGCTTGTGGTCAGGACCATGGCTGCGCGACGTCGCTAATTTTAACCGCGATGAAGTCGCCACTACACTGTCATTAATCGCAGTCGGCTTAATCCTTGGCTTTGCTCTAATTGGTGTCATAGCGGACTGGCTACGGCCAATGGGCATCAAACCAATGGCTGTGGGTATTGCCGGAATGGTCATTTATATGTTGATTCAACTCGCTCTGGTATTGGAGGTTACTCAATACTCAATGTGGCTTTGGGCAGGCTATGCCTTCTTCTCAACCGCCGGAGTAATTACTTATGCGGTGCTTTCACAAAGCTTTCCGAGCGAACTAGCGGGACGGGTTAATACGGGGCTAAATCTACTGGTATTTGTGATGGCTTTCCTTATGCAATGGGGCGTAGGCTATGTTATCAACCTATATGCCAGCGATCGCGCTGATCAATATGATCCGGCAGGATTTCAGATGGCGTTTGGGTTGCTAATTGCTATGCAGGTCGTGTCGATGATTTGGTATTTGATTACGAATAAGCGAGAAGTGTCAGTAGCGGCAACCACATAAGTCTAAAGAAGAAATCTGATGACAAAGCTCACAGGCGAAGTGAGTTAATCTTCCAGCAGATAATCGCCACGACTTTCCAACGTTTCGCTGCCGACAATCTTAGCGATCGAACAGCCTGGCCAGACGTATTTGTTGGTATTTCTGGAAATAACCCGACCAGAGGTATTGGCGCAGATCGGCGTACGCTGTTGGAAAGCATCTTCCCCATCCAAGGCGATCAGTTCTGCGACCACTTGCCCTTTCTCTACGGTCTCACCTAACTCGACACAGTATGCCAATAAACCAGCCTGATCGACTCTGAGCATTTCTGTAGCATCTAAGTCAGTTGGTTCTGGCGCAGTGTCTGGCTTTGCTGTTATGAGCTCGCCACCAATTAACCCCTCTTCCTGAAAGAAACCGTAGAGCTGGATAGCATCTTGACGATTAAGCCCGTCAAAGGTGTCAGCTTGACCACGGTATTCTACCGTTCCAGAGGCTTTTATTTTTAGCGGAATTGGCTTATCAGGGTTCTCACGCGCAGCATCTAACCACAGGCCGGGCCAAACTTCATCAAATGAACCACCACCACTGTCTTCAGCTAGCAATGTCGCAGCAGCACCGACCCAGGTTGCCAGATTATGCGATAACTCGCTTAACTGGGGCACGGCGAAAAGATGCACTAGTGCATCATTGTCACAATGTAAATCAAGTACGTAGTCAGCGTCATAAGCTTCCTGAATCACATAATGGCGCTGCTGTTCTAAGGCACTTGTGGGTTTTGCTGATGATAACCACCTTGCAAGCTCAGCGAGGATAAGCTGTTGGTTCTTAAGCGCATCACTACCTAACTTACCCTCAATTTCTTTGGCAATGACA
>CALAJG010000132.1 GCA_937923375.1 uncultured Leucothrix sp. | reverse complement strand
ACACAAAAACAATTGTCTCAGCATCGTAGTAAACACAGAACAGTATCCATAAATAGCATGGATTTACAACAGTATTTTTTCCTAAAAGTAAACATTCATTCATTTCTTGAATAAGATACTACTTAGTGGGTAGGCCTTTAGAGGTGCTGGGAATCCGTTCGTGAACTTGTACTACGCCCTTCGCCTCTTCCAATTCTAGGCTTCGCCAAAATTGTTATCGGAAGGCGGGCTTCGTACAAACTCCCAAACTGCTTTCTCGCTGAGTGAGCGCTTGTTTGAATATCCTCAACATTCCTATTCAAATCTTGGGCTTAATCTGTCGATTCATTTGATTGGAGTGGAACTTAGTCAGGAGAACCGGAATATTTTGGGGCTTGAGGTAGAAACTTCGCTGCCGTGCGAAGCAGTCCCTGATCAAGCAGCAGCTGCATGTGATACCAATTCAATGACTTGATCATCAAGGCTTGAAGCAGCAAACATAAGTGCCTGCTGAATATCCTCATCCTCTAATTCTGGGAATTCAGCTTTTAACTCAGAACGGTCGGGATAGAGCGCAACTAGTTCAAGCACACGCCTGACAGTCAGACGAAGATTTCGAATTGCAGGTTGGCCATTCATTCTTTCAGGGTCTATTTGTATACGATCCAATTTCATTTTTATTCCCCTGCCGTTTTAATAAATTCTACACGAACTTACAATTGCTTGCAGATGCATCTGCATTAGCTGAATCACGGCGGGTAATGTAACGCTTGGAGACTTTCAATAAAAACCCTGAAGCTAGTATCAAGCTTAGCTACTTCAGCAATCTTCCTACCTTTTTTCTTGTAGAACAGACTCGACAACTCATCATAGACAGTTTTGTTTTTTGCAAACTTAGGCAGTGACAGTGACTTATCCTTTACCACTACTTTTCGCAAATGACTTTCACACGACAATATCCTGCCAGCGTGCTTAGGGGTTTTGTTGTGCAGATTGAAAAGCCAGCACTCCAAGGAATGAACGGAAATCGCAAAAACTATATTTTCTTTATGCTCATCGTAGAACCCCTCTTTCGCAACATCCATTTGCGTAATCAGTCGTTGCCTAACATTTTCGATGATAGCTTCCACAGGAAGCGGTTGGTTATTCTCATCAACCAAAGCAACATCAAAACCCTTCTCAGCTGCCACATCAGTATCGACTTGGATAATCACAAACTGATGATTTAAAACATCAGCACGAAAACGCTTGTTATCAAGATAGGTAAGCAAGCGTGTCCAGCTGCCTAAGCCATCCTCATCAGTTGCATCCAACAGTGGCTGAAGGTAAGCTATTTCATCTTCATCGAATTCATCAACGCCACCGTACAAGCCGAACAGCACATTTTCTAAAACAATCTGATCCGTAACGCCTTCCCCAGCCAAACCAAAGTCTTTCATTTAAAACCCTTTTGGTAAGCCGCCGATGTAACCTCTTAGCATCGCCTCTGAAAGAGGCAATGACTTTCCTTCAGAATCAACTGGCTTTTTATCCGCAGATAAAGCCTTAACTCTAGTCTGCCCACCTTTCTTAGCTCTAGAAACAACGAAGAGCTTTTGCTGATCATCATTTAGATTAATGCCGTCGAGCAGCGCTGGATTGTGTGTCGTTAAGAATATCTGTTTGTCGTATTTACAAGCTAAGGTGTAGATGTATTTCATGAGCTTTGTGCAAAGCTTTGGATTTAGCGCTGAGTCTAAATTATCGATTGCGAATATTTTAGGTGTAGCTTCAGATACAATTAGGGAGATATAAAATAAGACATATAAAAACCCCTCATTCGCACTTCTCTGAGTGAACGGCTTAGACAAGAACCTATCTTTGATGAATAATTCGTCTTCAATAAGCTCAGGCTCGTTTTCTAAATCCATAGACTCATACCAGCCAATTAGTTTTAAGCCCTCTTCAATATCTACTAGAGCATCTGGTTGCTCCTTACCAATTTGCCTGAGCAATCGAAACAAACCTTGCCCTTGCACTCCTACTGGGCGCAATGCTCCCTCTTGCTTTAGATTTCTTAACTGCTTATTTTCTGGCGTGTAAATTGCAAAACTTTGTAATGGCTTGAAGTTGACAGTCAAGTTTTCAGTTAGTTTTTCTTTGGTATATGCTCGAACAATCAAGCTTCTAATCTCTTCCTCATTTTCGGCGGAGACTAGCTGCCCTTTGTGTAGGATAGCTTCAACCCTTTCAATAAGTTTAGGTAGTTCAGCTAGCTCAAGGTCCGTAAGCTTCATAGCAATTTCATTATCTTCGAGCGTGTCTGAATACCCAAATACATCTTCAGTGATAACCTCCCACTCAGAAAATGTTTTATTTTTATTAGTTATAATGTATTTTCTTGCCTTTTCTTCCTCGCCGATGAATAACTTAATCTCAATAGGTTTATCGAAGCTGCCACCGCGAAACTGTGACCTCATAAAATCTGGCACAGTAACTCTAACCCCACGATTCTCCAAAAACTCCGCATCCAACTTATCATTTTCAGCCGCCACCGCAAAAGCCAGCGCCTCAAGAATCGTACTCTTACCGCTACCATTCTCACCAATAAACGTATTAACACGCCCAAACTCCAAATCGAGCTTCTCAGCCGACTTGAAATTCTTAATCTCAATAGCATTTATCATCACCGCTAAACTCCATACTCGTAATATTCAGGATCAACTTGCCTTCAAAAGAATGGTACCACACAAGCCAAACCACAATCCCAACTCCCCACAACAAAAACTCATGGCAAACCACCGCCGCCCCAGAGGGCAGTTCCTGTATTTGTACGAAGCCCGCCTTCCGATAACGATTTGGCGCAGCCTAGAATTGAAGAGGCGAAGGGCGTAGTACAAATACAGGAACTGCCCGACAAACTTTCCTAAAAAGAAAATTTCATTCATTTCTTGAAAACAAAAACACTCAGTGATAAGTTGAATCGCATAAATTTACAGGAGGATTTATAAGCCATGTGCGGAATTGCA
>CALAJG010000131.1 GCA_937923375.1 uncultured Leucothrix sp. | reverse complement strand
ACTTTGCAAGGTTTAGCAGTCGGTTCTGACGTAAAGTATAAGGGAATAAAAATGGGGCAGGTTGAGAACATTTCTCTGATTCAGGATCATATAAATGCCAGTGTTCGCACCCAGGTTCAGGTCGCTCTGTACGTCGATCGTCTTTCTCGTAGTGGCAACCGTTTCGAAGCTGAGAAGTTGCTGCAAGCACTGGTCTCACAAGGCATTCGTGCTCAACTTACCTCTGATAGCATAGTCACTGGCTCACAGTTTATCGCGATGGTTCAGAATCCAGACAAGAAAAATCTTTATGTCCTTACACAGTTAGACGATAACTACGATGTTGTTTTTCCCAGCATGCCTGCTAAAGCATCATTGCTAAACTTCGATCCATCAAGCATAACGACCGAGCTAAATAAGGCCATAAGTACGGCAAACAACCTCCTCGGGTCTGGCGACGTCAAAAGCACGCTGACAAATCTCGCATCAACGATGCGAAGTATCGACACCATCACTGCAGAACTGTCGCGTCAGGGAGTTTCAGGCGAAGTGATGGAGCTGTTGAAAGAGGCCAGTAAAACGGCTAATGGTTTAACCTTGGCTTTGGCGGATGCCCGTAAAGTCATCGGCACAGTTGATGGTGTTGCTCAGACATTACAAAAAGATGCTAGCAAAGCGATGATTGATGCCCGTGTCATGATGCAAAGTGCTGGAAAAGCGGCAACCTCGTTAAGTAACAGCGCCAATGTGCTGCAAAAAGATGCTAGTAAAGCCATGATCGATGCGAGGGTCATGTTGCAAAGCACCGGCAAGGCCGCTACCTCACTCAGCAGCACGGCTGGTGTATTACAAAAAGACGCTAGCAAAGCCATGATCGATGCCCGCGTGATGATGCAAAATGCTGGCAAGGCGGCGACGTCATTGAGTAGCAGTGCCGGTGTGTTACAAAAGGATGCCAGCAAGGCAATGATTGATGCCCGCGTGATGATGCAAAATGCAGGCAAGGCGGCAACCTCGCTCAGCAGTAGTGCGGGTGTGCTCCAAAAAGATGCCAGCAAAGCGATGATTGACGCCCGCGTAATGATGCAAAATGCCGGTAAAGCCGCTAAATCGTTGAGCAGCAGCGCTAACGTTTTACAGAAAGATGCCAGCAAAGCGATGATTGATGCACGCGTCATGATTCAGAAGGCTGGGAAATCTGCAACCATTATTCAAAAGGATGCCAGCAAGGCTATGATTGATGGGCGCGTGATGATGCAGAAAGTTGGCAAAACAGCCGAAGCATTGCAAAAAGATGCCAGCCGCACACTCTGGCATATAAACAAGGCCAGTCTTGCTATCGAGAAAGGCGTAAACTCCACTATGAGTGAAGACTCAGCGTTGCAGTATCGCTTCCAGCAATTGATAAATGATCTTAGCGAAGCGGCTAGCTCTTTCTCTGTGCTGGCAGATACCTTGCAGCGCAAACCAAACTCGCTAATATTAGGCAAGTAGGAGGCACATTAATGTCAGTTATGGATTACTCCAAAATGAAGCGCTCGATTACCGCTGGCAAATTGATCGCTATCACGGTGTCTACTGTTTTGATGTTGAGCGCCTGTGGCGGGGGTGGCGGTTCAATCGGTGGCACCCGTTTCTATTCGCTGCAGTCGACAGGTCTAGCGCTTTCTGCCAAGCCTGGCAAAACAAACCCCAAAATTAAGGTTGGTGTAGGCCCTATTCGCCTCACCAGACTGTTGCGACGACCACAAATTGTTACGCGAAAGTCAGGCACCGAAATCGCTATGGCTGAGAAACATCAATGGGGTGGTTTACTTAAAGAAGACCTGACTCAAACGCTGACAGACAACTTTGCCAGCTTACTTGGTACCGAAAATATTGAGCAATATCCGTGGAAGCTAAGCTTTAAACCAAGCTACAGCGTGCGAGTGGACATTGATCAATTAGATGGTGAGCTAGGCGGTGTCGTCACGCTAAAAGCCCACTGGCGATTGTCTAAGGGTCGTAAAGAAATAGCGGTACGCAACACCACGTTAAGGCAGAAGGTTCGTGGCGGTGATTTTAATGCCTACGTCACCGCGCAAAGTGAAGTCCTTTATAAGCTGTGTGAGCTCATTAGTAAGGAAATGCGTTAATTTCTTGTCCCTTGCTCAACATAAATCAGGCTGTCCACTGGAAAATCCAAGTCCTTCGCTTTCTGCACTAAGCGTTTTTGTACCGTGGGATCGAGTTTTGGGGTGCGTGACAAAATCCATAGATAGGTACGATCATTGCCAACCACTAAGGCGTATTGATAATTCTGCTTATCCAGCTCAACGATATTGTAGCCGCCATAGATTGGGCCAAAAAATGACACTTTGAGTCTACCGGTACTTGGATCCGCGACAAACTTCGCTTTACCTTCGGCATTCTGCCAACGCTTTTTGCGCTCATTGTAGCCGCGATTGAGAACTCTAATATCGCCATTTTTCTTCAGACTATAGGTGGCGGTAACATTGGAAAGTCCGCG
This sequence comes from uncultured Leucothrix sp., assembly GCA_937923375.1. Classification (GTDB taxonomy): domain Bacteria; phylum Pseudomonadota; class Gammaproteobacteria; order Thiotrichales; family Thiotrichaceae; genus Leucothrix. The sequence goes on along the minus strand of CALAJG010000131.1, from coordinate 2,117 downwards.
CTCAAAAGGGTGATTAAGGCGTGCAACTTCATACCACTGACCAAGAAAACGGTTAACTTCAAACCCTTGGATAGGCGTCACACCCTCAGGAATACTCGCGCAGGATGTGAGTAATAATACCAATCCTGCCAATAGATACTTAGGCATGCTGAACTCCCTGTTGTTTAGCAAATATTGCTAATAGATAAGAGTTAGACTAGCAGCTCGGATAAAGTTTAGCGTTATTCGGCAATTTTCTTAGGGCGATCAAATACCTTTAACAGCGATTGATCTAATAGGTAGTTCAAACTTATGTATGGCCCCTGATGTGTGTGGTTCTGACCTGAAAAGTCGTCATCGCTAAACCCATCAAAGTTGTAGCCGACTTCCAGACGCGTATTTTGAGCGGGCGTAAAGCCTAAGGACAATCCAGCTACACCCGAAACGGTACTAGTGTCCCAGTGATGCAAATAACCCGCGTGAGCGCCAGCATCCCAACTCTCATTGATATCATAGCGTGCGCCAAGTTGCAGTGTATCAGTCAAACCCCAATGATCGAGATCGGTGTCAAGCTGAGCCAATTTGGCACCATGATGAATGCTTATCTCAAGCTTGTCGCTGAGGTCGCGGTTATAGTGCAAATTATTGATGAATTTGCTGCTACGCGACTTTAAACCTGCCGTCACTGATGTGTCGTTTAGGTAATCTAGCTGATTAAGGACGATATAGTCATAATCTTTGGCACGTACCGCAATGCTAAAACCAAACTTAGCTTGTCGCTTACTGTCGCCATTAGCCTGCCGCGTATCCAATACACGTGCCTGCTTCGACACAGCGTAATGATCATCGAGCTTGCGCACCGCATTGTATTGCAGCGAGCGTCGGGTAGACGCCTCGCTGTCTCGATACTCTGCTCTGGCTGCTGCACTCCAGGCATTATTGTTCCAGCCTGTGCCGATTGAAACTGACAGATAATCATCAGCATTAATCGTATTGGTGCTGCTAGTGCTCAGTGGCGTGTAGCTCAAGCGGTCAACGGTTTTTGCCTTGTCAACATTCAAGTCAAAGTGTAAGTGCTCATCAACTTGCCAATGCTGACTAAGCCCCAACACGGCATAATTTCTGGCGGTACCATCGTTTTCATCGTTATCCAAACGCATCAGATCAGTATGTACGTTGCCACCTTCCCACAGGTTACTCTTGAGGCCAATGCGTGAGTTACTGTGCCTGCTCAGATCATTCCGAACATATTCTTGCTCGGCAAATAAGCTAACTTTTTCCGAAAGTTTGTAGTCAATGCCCACTTTGAATCGGTCTGGGTTTTGCTCCGTACTGCCTGAGCTTTCGAGCGTCTTTTCTAATTTAGCAGACAAAGAAACTTTACCGCTATTAAATGATTTATTACCGCCAACACGGATGCTATCACTGGATTTTTCGACACTCTCGACGCGTTCTTCTAGCTGATGAAAGCCAACCGAAAATTGTGAATCCTTGCCTGTTTTTTGCCACTCGACTGAGCTTTTAAGCCGCTGATTGTTATTATCCAACTTATTTAACTTGCTAACCGAGGCAATCAAAGCTTGCTTATTGTTCAGTTTATAATGAGCGGTCATTCCGATAGTTCGTTCACCTTCACCAAGGTCGGATTGTTGACCTAAACCAAAGCCTGTTTCTTGCTGTTTAGCAAATAGTCTTGTTTGCCAACGTTGGTTTCGATACTCTGCCTCAGCTATCCAAGCGTTTGCATCAATATCAGATTTGGATCGTGCAGCCTCAGCTTTTAGTCTTAAATTATCGTTAACGTCATAATTTACATCAATCGCAACGAGTTGATCGCTATCTTCATTCAGATAAGTAACCCCAGCCTGTAAACGATCATCCAAACGTTTAACGCCGATACGGCCACCTACTGCAAACACTTTTTCACCTGCTTCATCTTCTGATTCGTAATTGACCACAATCAAAATAGGGTTGAATGAATCATCACTGCCTGAAATTGGGAATTTGAAGAAAATAGTTTTCGCTGCATAGTCTATGTCGTAGTCGCTGTAACGGCTTAGGGTGCGCGAGTTAAGCACATTATTCAGATCATCACGGTCACGTGTTTCGAGCGTAATTTGTTCACTTCCGTTCACGGG
>CALAJG010000130.1 GCA_937923375.1 uncultured Leucothrix sp. | reverse complement strand
CCTGACTTGCCAGATGCAGATATCATACTGCTCAAACAACAAATGCATGACTGCCTTAAGGGCAAAGGGGGAAACGTTTCTGCACGCGCTCGTGCTGCCAAGCTAGGTGAAGCCTATCTCTCGTTGAATGACACCGGTCGCCTACGCTTCCTGAATTTATTAGCGCAGGACTTTGGTGTCGATAACGAACGTATCAAAGAGTTGGCCAACCAAGTTTTATCGCCTGAAACGGAACATTTTGGCAAGCTGCACCAGCAAATGCGAAATGCACTCAGACCTGCAGGACTAGAACTCCTCATGCAGTTCAATTCTTTACCCAGTGGTGTGAAGTTCTTGGTTGATATGCGAGCTGATTTAATCCGCTTGGGCAGTACCGATGATGCCTGCCTCAAAGAACTTGATAAAAGCTTGAAAGACTTACTTAAGTCGTGGTTTGACATCGGTTTTCTCGACTTAGTCCGTCTGTCCTGGTCTACGCCAGCCGCCGTTCTGGAAAAACTGATTCACTATGAGGCTGTGCACAAAATCCGTTCCTGGAGTGATCTGAAAAACCGCTTACAGTCGGACCGCCGCTGCTTTGCTTTCTTTCATCCACGCATGCCCGATGAACCACTCATATTTGTTCAGGTCGCGCTGGTAAAAGAGCTCTCAGATAACATCCAAACACTGTTGGATGAGAACGCCCCTCTTGAAGATCCCTTTGAAGCGAATACGGCGATTTTTTACAGTATTACTAACGCACAAACTGGCTTAGCCGGGGTAGGGTTTGGAGACTTTCTGATTAAACGGGTAGCCGCCAGCCTGAAAGAAGAGCTACCGAATATAAAAACGTTTTCTACGCTGTCGCCCATTCCCGGGCTAAGAAAATGGTTGGATGGTCAGGACGAGAAAGCGTTATTGCTTCCTAGCGAGCGTCAGGCGCTGAGAAAAGTTAAGCGTTTTACAACACTATCTGAAGCACTGAATCTGCCGGACTGGCACCTCGATGAAACATTGGCAGCAGGACTACACAAACCACTCATGAGAATTGCGGCTGAGTATTTGGTGAACACAAAGCAGCGAAACCGTGCGCTAGACCCTGTTGCTAACTTTCATTTGAATAACGGTGCACGTCTTGAGCGGATTAACTGGCTGGGGGACACCTCAACTAAAGGACTCAGAGAGTCAGCGGGGCTCATGGTGAACTATTTGTATGATCTAAAAGAGATCGAATCCAATCATGAAATTTATCGAGACAGTGCCAAAACGATCACAGCTAGCAGTGTTCAATCCTTATTAAAGAAGACCAAATAACCGTATAGCTTGCACGATGCACAGTTGATCTATCTTTATTTGCACCAAGCTTTAATAGCGCTTGCTTTTGAGATCCTGTAAGATGCACAGCCGCTGCCTTGGCGGCACCATACTACGTAGTAAAAATAAGAGAAAAATATGAGCTTTGACTCACTGGGCCTTTCGGCCCCCATCCTCGCTGCAGTAAAAGAGCAAGGATACGATACACCTTCCCCAATTCAAGCCCAGGCCATCCCACTCGTTCTCAAGGGACGTGACGTTATGGCTGCGGCACAAACCGGAACCGGTAAGACGGCGGGCTTCACTTTGCCCCTGCTCGAGAAATTATCCGGTGGAGCGCCTGCTAAACCTAACCAAATTCGCGCTTTAGTGTTGACGCCTACGCGTGAACTAGCCGCCCAAGTTGCTGACAGCATTTCAACTTACGGCAAGAACTTACCGTTGCGCTCGGCAGTGGTTTTCGGTGGCGTGAAGATTAATCCACAAATGATGAAGCTGCGCAAAGGCGTAGATATATTGGTGGCAACGCCCGGGCGTTTGTTGGACTTGCATAATCAAAATGCCGTGCGTTTCAATCAGGTAGAAGTACTGATTTTAGATGAAGCCGATCGCATGCTGGACATGGGTTTCATTCACGACATTCGCAAGATTCTAGCGTTGATGCCGCAGAAGCGTCAGAACCTGATGTTCTCCGCGACTTTCTCACCGGAGATCCGCAAACTCGCTAAGAGCATTGTTAACGACCCTGCGGAGATTTCGGTCAGTCCTCGCAATACAACCGCCGAGTCAGTTGAGCAGTACATCTGCCCAGTCGATAAAAAATCCAAGACTGGCCTGTTAGCACAGCTCATAAAAGACAATCAATGGCATCAGGTATTGGTTTTCTCAAGAACTAAGCATGGCGCAAATCGTATTGCTAAGCAGCTTGATGCAGCCGGCATTCCTGCCACAGCGATCCATGGAAATAAAAGTCAGGGCGCAAGAACAAAGGCCTTGGCAGATTTCAAACGCGGTGCTGTACAAACCTTAGTGGCTACCGATATTGCAGCGCGTGGTATAGATATTATCGACCTGCCTTATGTGGTGAACTTTGATCTACCTAATGTTTCGGAAGATTATGTGCATCGCATTGGTAGAACTGGACGCGCAGGGGCAACTGGTTTAGCAGTATCGCTGGTGTCTGCCGATGAAATCAAACTCCTGCAAGACATTGAGCGACTGATCAATAAAGAACTTGATCGAAAATTGATCGATGGTTTCGAGCCTCTGCATGATGTGCCGCCATCCATGTTTGGTATGAAACAACATCACCCAAAAAAGCCAAAGCCGGCTGGAAATTCAAATAATCGCCGTAAGCAGTCTGACTCGCGAAACAAGCCCGCTGGTTCTAAACCACCAAGGCGCCGCAAGCCCAAGCCTAAATCTAAAAATGCGGATGCATGATTGAGCAAAACCCAGTGTAACGCGTTTATTCAGCACTGAGTAACATCCGCATGCTATTCTACAAGCTTGATGTAGCTAGGGTCGCGATTGGAGCAGTAAATTAATGGCAAACCTGAAATTAAAAATACGCGATAAAACAGTATTCGATGGAGTCGTCTCCAAATATATTCTCAAACACTTTTTCCGCTTTTGGTTTAAGGTGACTGGATGGCGGACAACCAATACCGTATCTAAAGGTGCGGGAATCACCATTGCTGCTCCACATACTTCAAATTGGGATTTCGTCTACGCTCTGGGCGCAGCCATCCTTCTGGATAAGAAAATTTACTTCTCCATAAAAGACAGCTGGTGCCGCATCCCGGTGGTTGGCAGACTAATTATGTGGCTTGGCGCTATTCCAATTGATCGCTCCGCAGGTGGTCAGGGACAGGTAGAATTGATTAAAGAGTTCGTGCAACGGCATAAAACCGAGGATATCTTTTTTCTATTCACACCTGAAGGAACTAGAGGGCAGTCTCATAAATGGAAAACCGGCTTTTATCACGTTGCCAAAGACACTGGGTTACCAATATTTCTGGCAAAGGTTGACTACAAGATTAAAGAGTCCGGCGTCTTTCATAGCTATCAATTAACCGGCGATAAGGAAGACGACATCCAGTCCATCCAGGAGTCCTATACCAGCATTTATGGTAAGTTTATAGAAGACCAGTTTCCTCGCTATGTTGGCCCTATGCCCGCTATCTCTGACATGGATGCTGACATAATGAAAGCGGTGTATTCATTCAAGGGGAAGGCGACGCAGGTTGAAATTGCAGCCAAGGTTAAACTAGGAAAGCTCTCTTCTAACATGCTGGAGTTTCTGACAGACAATGGCATCCTTGAGCAGGACATTAAAAATGGCGAACCTTGTTACCGGCTTACTTTCGTCGGCAAAGGTTACTTGCTTCATTTGGTTCCTACCTTAGCCGTTTAATATCCCACCCAATTGAAAATAGCGTAAGGGATTGCTGCTGAAACAGCTGCAGTTAGTAAAAACAAAGCAATCGGTCGCTCGACCAACGGATTTTCGATCGTTGTTTTAGGATCATAATCATCACTGTAGCCACTAATCATTGGCTTTACCAAGCGCCGCTTCTTGACGAACTTATAAAATAAAATAGCTGCAATATGTAAAGCCATCAATCCCAATAGAACATCGGAGTTTGTTGAATGCATCGCGGTGGCCCACTCACTGAATTCACTTTCAACATACTCAATCAATGGACCTGTCGTATAAACGTCATCGTCAGCCACTAGTCCCGTCAGCGCCTGAAAAGTCAATGCAAGTAGCATAGCAACGACCGATAAGGCAGCGATAGGCGAGTGACCAATCCTTTGCATGCCTTCAGAGGCCGCTGCTCTCAAATATGCGAATAGCGTTAGGGGCAATGGTATGAAGCGGTGAAATTGAGCAGTTGACGCCCCCCAAATGCCCCACAACACTCGAAATATCAATAGGCCCAGTATGCATGCGCCACTGATGACGTGAATCTCCATATTTTCAAGTTTCATTGAGATCCACGACGTCACTATTGCAACCACTAGTCCCCAATGAAATATGCGTATTGGTAGATCCCAGACTTTGGTTTTAGCACTGCTGGGGGAATTTAAACGACTCATAGCCGTATGCCAAACAAATTAATGGACAACTGGACTTCCAACATCAGATGGCTCCTGTCGTTAACAGCTTTTCTACAAAATCCGGAAGGATCTCTCCTGCTTTACCATTAACAGACAAGTCAAATACCGAACTGCTATCTGTTGGGTCTAGGTTGAGTTCAACAGTTTGGGCGCCGAGACGGTTTGCCGCTTCAACATAACCCGCTGCTGGATAAACCTTGCCAGAGGTGCCAATCGAGATAAATAAATCACACTTGATAAGCGCTTCGTTTATATCATCCATGAGGAATGGCATTTCGCCAAACCAAACGATATTTGGTCGCAGCGTGCCAACTTTTTCGCAGCACGGACAAGCATGATCCATCTGGATATCTTCTTCCCAGTGAAACACCGCACCGGACTCGTTACAGCGAACCTGATCGAGCTGACCATGCATATGAATCAGGTTTTTACTGCCAGCACGTTCGTGCAAGTTGTCGACATTTTGAGTGACAAGCAATAACTCCCCTGTCCATTCAGCCTCTAATCGCGCCAAAGCGATATGGGCAGGATTCGGTTGGATATCAGTATCTTTAAGCTGACGGCGGCGCGCATTGTAAAAGGATTGCACAAGCTTTGGGTTTGCAGCAAACCCCTCAGGCGTTGCAACATCTTCGACATGATGATCGTGCCAGAGGCCATCGCTAGCCCTAAAGGTTTGAATGCCTGACTCGGCGGAGATACCCGCCCCCGTTAGGATGACGATATTTCTAATATTTTTACTCATGCGTCTGGCCACAATTTAGAATCAGGCCGTCATTATAACCTATCTGACGAGCCCCCAGAAAATCTGAGGGCTCAATCTTATTTTTATTATTAAAGCACTAACTGCCTGGCTTAGAGCAGTCCGCGTCTTTTTAAAGCAGCTTGTCTGTCACGGATGCGATCTTCCTGACGGCGTTGCTTCCTACCCTCCGCTTCAAGGCCGGCGATTTGCAACTGAGCCGTTATCCTTTCTGAGCGAGTTAAGCGCCCTGATCTGATCTCCAGATAGAGCGATTCGATTTTAGCCGTTCTGGATTCACGTTCAGCGGTTAGGTTTCCCGCAGTAGCAACAGAAACGAGTGAGCTACCGGCAATTAATGCGGTGGCGATAGTGGCGGTGATTGCAATTTTCATCGTATAAGTCCTTTTATTAATGAAAAAATAGAGTGCTAAAAAATTTAACATCTCTTTTGTACATGACAGCAAAAATTCGAAAAAAATCTCATTTTTTAGTCAATTCTTTAAATTTAGCATGAAAAACAGTAGGTTGAAGTCAAAACTTCTTTAAGTTAACGAGTCATTCAATAAGCCTTAGTAGCCTTAGGACGTGACAACCCTAAACGCCTTTCATTCTTTTGCTTCTTCAGTTTAGCCTTGAGATTAGCCAACCGAATTGCACGTTTAAGCGCCATTGAACGCAATTCAGGGAGCTGCTTATTACCATGTAATTCAGGAATATGCTCGGTACGGTTTGATGTACCAACAACATCAACAAGAATTAAAGGTTTTGGCGTTTTATCTTTCTTGCCGATGGCTTTCATTAGCCCTCCTTCGGCGGTAGTGCCGCTGCTTGCAGCAATGAATGAGGCACTTAGAAACATTGTAATCATTATTTTCATCGCTTAAATCCTTTTAATTAATGAAATTTGGGGGTGGTGTAAGAACATTTTTTCTACACTTATTATGCTATGCGTAAGTATTTCATAAAAAGGCTCATTTATATTTTTTAATTAATAAAACCCTTTTAAAACAATACCTTAAAATACTGACAGTTTGAACAATTCTATTTTGTGAACAGATAGATTATCCAGAATAGCATTCCTCCCTTGAAACACAGCGCAAATAGCGGCAAAGTTCGCCTTATTTAGTTTTTAGACAAGGTTTGCACACCGCATGAATGTAATTGACGAGTTAGAACAACGCGGCATGATTCAAGACATAATGCCTGGTACCAAAGAGTTATTAGGACAAGAAAAAATTGCTGCTTATGTCGGCGTTGATCCGACGGCTGACTCAATGCATGTGGGGAACCTGGCCACGATCATGTTATTGGTTTTCTTACAAAAATATGGTCATACACCTGTCGCGCTAGTGGGTGGTGCAACCGGTATGATTGGCGACCCCTCCGGTAAAAATGCTGAAAGGAGTTTATTGGACGAAGCCACCCTGCGCCACAACCAGGAAGGCGTAGCCAAACAGATGCAGAAGCTTTTAGATTTCGATGCAGCAGGCAATCCTGCTCGCATGGAAAATAATTATGAGTGGTTCAAAGACATGGGGGCGTTAGACTTTCTGCGCAACGTGGGTAAACACTTGACCATCAACTACATGATGGCCAAAGATTCTGTCAAAAGCCGAGTTGAAACGGGTTTATCATTCACCGAGTTTTCATACCAGCTCATTCAGGGATATGACTTCTATCATCTCTACAAACATGGTGGAGTTAAGCTACAAATGGGTGGCTCAGATCAATGGGGAAATATTACTGCTGGAACCGAGTTGATTCGACGCATGGACGGTGGAGAGGCATTCGCTTTCACTTGCCCATTAATCACTAAAGCTGATGGATCAAAGTTTGGCAAAAGCGAAGGCGGCAATATTTGGCTGGATCCGGAAAAAACCAGCCCTTACAAATTCTATCAGTTCTGGTTAAACGCATCTGACGTCGATGCGGAGGTGTTCATCAAACGCTTTACGTTGACTCCGCTTGAAGAAATAGAGCAACTTGTTGCTGAACATGCCAAAGCACCGCATTTGCGCGCTTTGCAGTCTAAGCTTGCACAAAGCGTAACGGTGATGGTCCACGGCGAAGAGGCCTATGAAAAGGCTGTTAAAGCCTCACAGGCATTATTTAAAGGTAGTAAAGAAGATCTCATGGCTCTTAACAAGTCAGAGCTTCTTGAAGTACTAGAAGGCGTGCCGACTTACACACTTACGCGAGATTCTCACGGCGATGAGTTAGATATGGTCAGCTTTTTATCCGATCATACCAAGATCCTATCCTCGCGAGGTGAAGCTCGTCGCAGCCTCAAAGAGAATAGCATTAGCATCAACAAAGAAAAGGTCACCGAAGAGAGCTTTATTACTGAAAAAGATCTGCTGAATAATGAATTTATTTTGGTGCAGAAAGGGAAAAAGAATAAGTTTCTGGTGATTCTTGAATAACTTGGAAAATCATTAAAAATTTCCTGAGTTTTATTCTTAGATAAGACAAGCTGCTGTTAACTGAACGATAGCTTTACTGATTTAGGATTACTTGGAAAACAGCATAAACTTCGTCCATCTGGTTAATAAATCATTCAGAACAGAGCTGTAGAATAGACATCAGCTTCTAGGGGCTAGACGGTAACGAAACAGAAGAAGAATTAAAACAATAACAAGAAATGCCGTTGACTAATAAGACTCGGGCCTGAATAACCTTCAGGCCCTTTTTCATGGATGACTGATTACTCAGCGACACTATGTTGCTGATAATCATTAATTAGCCATTGCTGCAATATCGTAATTTCTGGCTTGGTTCTGCGGTGATCTTCTTTGCGTAATAAATAGTGTGACTGAGCTACTGGCAGTTCAAAATCGACAGGGCTTATAAGGCGACCCTGCTTTATATAGAAGTCTGCCATACTCTTTAGCAGTAACATTGATCCGACGCCCGAAGAAGCAAGCTCAGCGGCCACCAGATAGTTGTCAGAGCGAAGTACACGCTTAGTGTTTACCTCGGTCAAGCCATTAATGTTAATCGCGCTAAGCCAAGCGCCCTCACTGCCCATCACTGATATCAGATCGCCTTTGGCCATACTATCCAAATCATGCGGCATAGGGTCAAGGTTTGGGGAGCAGACGGGGATACAACCTTCATTAATCAGTAAATCAGCGTGATAGCCAGACCAGTTTCCATCGCCAAATCGCACATCCAAATCGTAGCTTTCAGCTTCGACTTCGTCAGCCCACAGCGATGAGCCGATTCGTACCTCGATATCAGGATACTCTTGATTGAAACGCGCTAACCTAGGCGCTAGGTTGAGCATAGAAAAAGAAATTGGCGCCCTTAGTTTTACAGAGCTTTCTCCTTTCAGACCAAACAAACCCGCTGTTGATGCTGAAATGTCATCAAATGCCTGTCTAATGGGTGGCAGGTAAGCTGCCCCCATGTGGGTCAATGCCACACCGCGGGGTAAGCGCTCAAACAGTAAAAAACCTAAGTTATTTTCGAGTGCTCTGACCTGCTGACTAATCGCTGCAGGCGTCAGGGAAAGTTCATCGGCAGCCGTAGTAAAACTGCGGTGGCGAGCCGCAGCTTCAAACGCTCTTAGTAAATTTAAATTGGGTAATCGATGCGCCATTAGTAACCATGTCCTTAACAAAGGTGTAAAAAATATAGAGCCTTGCAATGTATACCTAAATTGCTATTTGGTCTAATATTTTTTAACCCTTTATCACACTACCATTGAGTAGCCTCGAAGCCTTTGGGCAAATAACTGAAGTGATTGAATACCCGTTTCTTCAGCCTCCTGAATCCATTGCTGAACTGACTCAAGTCTAGCCTGCTGATTCGACGTAGTACGCCCCCATAACTCATGAAGCTGCTGCTGAGAGCGATAAACTGATTGTAATACCGGGCTTTCGTTTAAAAGAATATGAAAACGTGCCTTTGCATTGGCATCTAACTCCGCTGCCTCATTAAGTACTCGCTGAACAAGAGTCCTATCTTCCTTGTTGTAGTTTGAGAGTTCTTGGCGCATCACCGGCTTCATAACCTGTCTGCCAAAATTCGAAACAACCTGAAGACGATTACCTAATACTGCCGTCATTGTGTCGAGGTCTACGGTAAGTTTGCCAGTATCAACTTTCAATCTTGGGGCGACTGTTTTTACTTTGGCCAGCTTGAGTATTTCCATGAGGCGAATATAAAACCAACCAATGTCAAGTTCATACCATTTATTTGAAAGCCTGGCAGATGAAGCGAAAGCGTGATGATTATTATGCAACTCTTCTCCCCCTATCAAAATACCGACTGGGGAAATGTTGCGTGCCTGATCCGGTGTATTCCAGTTGCGGTAGCCCCAAAAATGGGCGATGCCATTGATCACTCCCGCCGCCCAAAATGGAATCCAGATCATTTGGGTTATCCAGATGGCAAGACCCGCCCATCCAAATAATACAATATTCAACACCAACATTAGGAAAATGCCAGTATTTGGATACTTGCGGTAGAGATTATTTTCTAGCCAGTCTTTAGGTGTCCCGCGACCATATTTATCCAACGTTTCAAGATTTTGAGCTTCTTTTCGGTATAGCAGCAAGCCTCCCCAGAGCACGCTATTTAAACCCTTAACCTGAGGACTGTGTGGATCCTCATCTGTCTCACATTTAGCATGATGCTTACGGTGAATAGCGACCCATTCGATTGTGATAATCGCTGTGGTCAACCAAAGCCAAAACCTAAAGAAATGAAATGGGATAAACCCTAGCTCCACCGAGCCATGTGCTTGGGAACGATGCAAAAACACGGTCACTGCCACAATGGTAATGTGTGTTAATACCAAAGCAATGGCAACAAGCTGCCACGCACTCAAACTAGAAAGTAAGCCCATCTAACACTCCTCCAATCAATAATTATTTATCGTTTCAACATATCATCGAAGCCGAAACGAAGCGATTGATTAAAGTTGCTAGAGCAATCTAGGCTGATAATGAATGCAATCATACCGATTTACCCAAGCTTACTGGGTAAATTTGATACAAGTGACATAATTTCTAAACTAGCTTAACGCCTGTAGCGCTGGAGTAAATTTAGCATGCGTGTGTCTTTTGTGCCTTTAGCAATGTCAAAAACGGTTTGGCCTGTCCGCGTTCTTAAATTTATTGGGGCGCCATTCTCTAACAAAAAACTCACAATGGAGTAGTGTCCAAATCGAACCGCATGATGCAGAGGAATCCAGTTTTGAACTGTTCTTGGGTGTAGGTATGCACGTTGAGCTTTGAGGTACTGCATAATTCGCAAGTGCCCATGACCTGCTGCCGCGTGCATGGGGGTTTCTCTATCCCCGTTTAAATAATTGACATTAGCACCGCGCTGCACTAAGTCCACAACCGATTCCATACTTCCAATGTGCGCGGCATAGAATAACGCTATCGATAGCTCCTGCACAGTATCCTCAGCCTGACTTGCAGTTGGTGATAGTGCAAATATCAGCACGGCAAAAAACAACTTAAATCGGTTCATGATCACTCCTTGATAACAACAAAAACATATAGTTACATCAACTTATAAATCTTAATACAAGTGTAGAGACACTATCTCAAAGCAGGAATGAGGATAACATTTGAACCTAGACCAAGGGTAGAAAATCAGGCATAGGTGCGGAAAACCCTAATAATCAGTCTATAAAGAAGCTAGTGGAAGCCCACAAGCTCATCCACTCAGCGTTGCTTGAAAGGTCAGGTTCAATCATGTGAACGGCATTAATCAGAAACAATCCTCCATCTGCAAGCGATAACTCGACCTTGCCCTGCTTATCTGTTTTTAGCTTAATTTGCTCTACTGCATCATCACGTTTGACGAATACATTAACAGCAGAACCCGGAAAGGGCTTACCTTCAAAAAACAGCTGTGCCCTCAGCGTATTCTTGTTTGCATCGGTATAAGGATTAGTTAACACGACCCACTCAAACATCAACCCCATCAAACGATCCTGCCCTTTACCGCTTCCAACCTTGACCAAAGACTTGCCAAATCGCTTGTAAAGCTCTGTAAAATCTAACTTCGGCAACCCTCTTTTCTCATGCTCAGCCAGCACCCACTCTATCCCTTCGCTACTTAGGAACTTATCAAATACCTCGCGTTTTTCATAACGCAATTTTGAGGGCCGGGATTGATAAGTAAGAACGTGTAAACCATCGCTTACCACCTGCTGATCAACAGCCGGTTTTTGCGCAAATCGATTCTTCAACGGTGCTGTTTTATCGTTGACGGTTAAGTCGAAGCGCTCAAAGTTAGCTGGGTAATAACCATAAGTGTCGCCATCTAACTTCTGACCAACCTTTATATGAGCCTGAATATTTTCACCCTTATTAATCTTGAAATTAAGTGGTTCAAGCCAAAATTCGTGTGCACTCACTGCAACAGAGAAAGCGGCCAGACTGATAAAACTCATTGCTTGAAACAGGAATTTGTATAACACCCTCATTAACACGTAATATTACCTACAACTCTCAATTACTCAGGGGATTAGTATGTACTCTCAACGATTCCATCTGCAAGGAATACTCAAAATACTCGTATTGTTATTACTCTCACTGACTTTCCTAACAGTGCTATCACAACAAAGTCACGCACATGAAACCAAGCCCGCTGTAGCTATCATCAGTGTAAGCGAAGCAGGCTTAGTCGATGTCAGCATTACGAGCAATCTAGAAGCAATGATAGCGGGCATTGGACCTGATCATCATGCAGGAGAGTTTGCAAAAGCCTCACACTATGCCGCGTTACGTAAAATGCCTGCGGATCAACTCAAACAAGCACTTAACGATTTCACTGGCGATTTACTTGAAGGTATTGAGATAATTGCGGGTGAAAAACGACTAATCACCAGCCTACAAGACAGCCAAATCCCAGTTGACAGCAACCCTAAACAATCCCGTGAGTCTATTTTAAATATCGCGGCAAAGCTCCCTGAGGGAGCCAAGACCCTAAGCTGGCGCTGGAAAGAAGACTTTGGTGTGATTGCCCTACGTTTGAATTCAGCGGATAAAGAAGATGTTTTCAATGCTTATTTAGAGCCTGGGGTTCGCAGTGAAGCATTTGAGTTGGCAAAGTTAAAGGAGCAACCCAAAAAGCAAGGTGAATTTCTTGGAGCAATGCCGACTGAATATCCCGACTGGTTCAAAGACAGTTTTCTTGAGTTCGCTGATGACATTGAGGAGGCGACTGAGGAGGGAAAACGTCTAGCTATTGTGTTCCATCAAGACGGCTGCCCCTATTGTAATTTGCTGGTCGAGCGTAACTTAGCTCAGCATGATATCGAGCAATTGATGAAAGAAAAATTTGATGTAGTCGCTATCAATATGTGGGGGGCGCGTGAGCTGGTGAGTGTCGCGGGAAAGACCTATACTGAACGGGATTTTTCAGCGGCTCTTCGAGTGCAGTACACACCCACAATCTTGTTTTTTAATGAACAAGGCAAACTAGCCTTGCGTCTGAATGGCTACCTGAATCCTCCTGAATTCAAACGGGCCTTAAACTACGTCGCACAAAAACAAGAAGCCAAGATGAGCTATGCCAACTACGTGGCAACTCACCGCGTTAAAACAGCAAATAGTGACCTCAATAAGCAGCCTTTCTTTGAACAATCATCATTGGATTTAACCTTGCCAGAAACCGGCTATGACAAACCATTAGCGGTGTTTTTTGAGCAATCTAACTGCCCCAACTGCGACTACCTTCACGACAAAGCAATTAACGACCCTGATACACTAAATTTAGTGAAACAGTTCAAAAACGTGCAGTTAGATATGTGGTCAGACACCCCGATTACGACGCCCGAGGGCGATAAGATCAGCGCTAAAGACTGGGCAAAGAAGCTTTCTATTAACTATGCACCTTCAATCGTTTTATTCGATAAGCAGGGGAAAGAAGTGATACGCGTCGAGGCGATGTTTAAAGCCTTTCACACACAATCGGTTTTTGATTATGTGTTGAGTGAGGGCTTCAAGGAAGAACCTAGCTTTCAGACGTATATTAGCCATCGGGCAGACGCTATTCGTGAGACAGGTAAAACGGTTGATTTATGGAAGTAGCTAACAGCTTGATAACTGATTAAACCTTTTCGAACAATAAATCCCACACACCATGACCCAGTTTGATGCCTCGGTTTTCGAACTTGGTCAGTGGTCGATAATCAGGACGCTCGGCATATCCACCAGTTGATGTTTGATTTTTATAGTCGGGCGCATCGGTCATCACTCTGAGCATTTGTTTTGCATAATCTTCCCAGTCTGTGGCTAAGTGTAATACCCCGCCCCGCTGTAACTTGGTTGCTAACAGCGCTACAAACGGCGGCTGCACGATACGTCGCTTATTGTGACGAGTCTTGTGCCAAGGGTCTGGAAAATAAATCTGTATGCGATCTAAGGAATCATTGGGGATCATTTTGTTGATGATTTCTACAGCATCGTGATGCATCACCCGAACATTATCTAATTCAAATTCGCCAACGAGATGCAGTAAATGACCGACGCCAGGCCGGTGAACTTCTATACCAAAGAAGTTTCGTTCAGGGGCTTCCTTAGCCATTTGAGCGAGTGAATCACCGTTGCCAAAACCTATTTCCAAGGTTGTTGGCGCTTGACGGCCAAATGTTTCAGCAAGATCAACGTCTCCCTCTTTGAACTCAATACCAAAAATCGGCCATTGAGACTCTAGGGCGAGTTTTTGACCCGAGGTTAGGCGACCTTGACGGAGGACGAAACTGCGCAGAGGTTTACGCTTGGATTGATCAGTCATGGTGACAATGTTTTGAATTTGGAGATGTGCGATAGTAACTAAGAAGACAGGGCAGGGAAAGATGAGATTAAAAAAGAGCGCGGGCAGGTAGGGGCTGCCCGCGCTTGAAGTACTTTTAAAAGTTATTAAAAGTCGCTAAACCTGCACCTGCACAATATACACCTGTCGTTGAATGAACATCTTCCACAGGAACAGCAGCGTTTTGCCAAGCCCCTTGAATCAGAGCGGTCGCACCCGATGGGGCTGCAGCAAGATCCAAGGTACTAACGTAAGGATTAGCGCTCCAGTAGTCAGTCATTGTTTGTGTATTTTGCGCATAATAAACAACGGGATCATTAGCCGCAGCGCACATCACTAGAGGAGCGGCAGGTTGCCAATCGTTCAAGTCACCGGCTATAGCAAGCTCTTTAACAGCATTGCCGACGGATCCAGGGGTTGCCGCCAAATAATCACTTCTAAACGTATCCGTTAGCACATGATTCGTATCAAAAGGAGCGCCCTGACCTGCATAGCCTAGCGGGTATGCACCAGCTGGCAGCGGCGGCTGGCTGTTTTCAGAAAATAGCGCGTTGACTGGATAACCATCATCATTTGCCCCTGGATTAGGGAAAATATTGTCCGAGCCAGCAACAGCATAAACTTCGGTTGGCGTGTCATCGTAAATATCATGAGCTCTATCTAACGCAGTTAAATACATTGGTGCAAAGGTTGTAGCACCGCCGTTAACATAACCACCCATTACGGTGTCAAGGAATTTGCTTATAACATATGGCCCTGACGCAGATAACGAGGCAGTTACTGTTTCGCCTTTAGCCTCTAATGCTTTATGCGTTGCCATTGCTACATACCCACCTTGCGATAGACCTGAGACAAACAACTTTGAAGATAAATCAGCACCGATACTGCTCGCGTGCGTTCTTACGTGATTCAATGCATCGATCATTTCAGTACTCTGCTGAACCTCATCTACATAGGGGTGATAACTTAGTGCAGAGTCAGCATAACCCGCATAGTTAGGTGCAACCACTACATAACCCTGTGCCGCGTAGAACGCCAGCATTATGGTACCCTCTGAGTTCGCCGCATTGTTTGGGTCAGCGATTATGGTAGATAAATCATAGTCACGATCTATATTTGTACCATGTGCATACAACACTACCGGGCGAGGTCCGGTGCAAGCCGCATCGGTTCCATAAGGCACCATCACAACGCCTGTAGAGTTAGTTGCTTCACCTGCGCCGCCAACCGTGTCGTATTCCATTTTGTGAAGCCTTACCTGGCATGGCTCAGTACCTGCAGCCGTACCCGTCCCTGCTACAGTGCCCGCTAACTGGAACAATCCATCTGCAGCCGGTGAGCTTGCTCTTAGTTGAGCATAAACACCAGAAGTAACATCAAGCACTTGCTTCGGTGCATCAGCTGTCGCTATATGATCATCATCGTGACAGGCTTGTAGCGTGAGCGCCGCGCATATAGACAGCGACAATATTTTAATTTTCTTAAACATTATTATTTCCTTCTCAAATTTTCTAGTCGAGTAGCTGAGCCTTTGTAAACCCCGACTCAGCGACTAACACTGCTTATTTAAACTTATAGTTAATTGATAATGCAGCCCCAAAAACATCCGATTCCACATCTGCACGTGTTAGATAATTAAGAGTCGAACTTGGCGAGGTGTAAGTAATCGAGGTTTCTTCAGGATGAATCAAGGATAAACTCGCGTCCATGCTTAACTTCTTGCTGAACTTATGCCCCATACCTACTGATAGCCATAAGTTGTCAGAGCTAGGCGCTCTGGGGGTACGATTATTAGGACCAGGCGTAGGCGTTGGATCGTATGCGATTCCCGCTCTGAGTTTAGTCTTATCGCTTAGCTGATAAGTCATACCAGCGCCAACCCGAACTGTGTCTTCCCACTGTAAATCGGTTACAGAATCAGCCAAAGCTGCTGAGCCGGTCTTAGTAGGAAATTCAATACGAATCTCAGGAACCGAAGACCAATCTGTCCAGGTTACATCGCCGTGTAGCGTCAGCTTAGAATTCATTTTAGTTGCAAAAGCTAGAGAAGCTGTCGCTGGCAACTCCAGATCAGCCATAGCATCCCTGTCATTTAAGCCACCTGCAGTAAGCGCCGAAGCACCTGCTGCAGTAGCAACTGCAGTACTCGGAGCTGCAGTACCTGTTTGCTGAAAATACGCAGCCGCACCAACCGTTGCGAGTAGTGTAGCGTTGTGATCAAAGTCGGCGTCGCCCTCCAACTCAAACTTGGTCGATGAACGTAAACCTACAGAGATCGTAGTATTCTCACTAGGGTGATAGGCACCACCTAGATTGATTCCATAGGCTACCCCGGTCGCTTCAACTGTTGAGGTTCCATCATTAGCCGCTGTGGAGGGCCCTGTTAAACCGGTACAGTTTGCAGCACCAATTGCATTGGCACAGACTAAGTATGAATCAACCGCTCGGGCAAGTGTTGCCGTTCCTAACTGAACATTTAAACCTGCACCTAAGTCTAATTTATCATTAACTTTCCACGACAATGCTGGGTTAATGTTGACGGTTGTCAAATTTGATTCTGTCGCTTCATAACGTGCAAAGCTGTCCTTCTCATATTCTGAAGTTACACCATGTGGGATGTTGACTCCTAAGCCAAACGCCATCTTATGTGACAAGTCGCGCTTATAGTAAAGGCTAGGCACAGCTGATAAATCTGTTGGCTCAGCAACTGATGTGCCTAAAATTGGAGTACCACCAGCCACAGAGGGTAAAGCACTCCCTGTATTGGTTACAGTTGTATCAGGACTGGTTAAGGACAAACCAACATTAAATTGCGTTCCTTCGACCGAAGATAACAATGCCGGGTTATAAAACATCGCTGATGCATCTTCCGCCATCGCATGATTAGTCGCCGAAGTACCGCCGCCAGATGCACTCTGAACCGTTACAGAAAAACCGCCTGAATATGCAGTGGATGATAAACACAACGAGATAGACACAGCCAGAATGCTGTACCGATTAATTTTCATAAGATAATACTCCTCAGTTTTATCTGTTTTATACTTATTGGATAAATGATGGTTATTCGCAAAACCAAGCTACGCCCAGCTGGCCTCTTGTCGCGCATCTTAAACCTTTTATCTGACATTACCAAATTGCAATAAACTTTCTTGCTAGCCAATAACAAAAAAAATCATTATCGATAACAAATATGTTCTTCTCAATCAGATAGATTATTTGTTAAGCAAAATCTAG
>CALAJG010000129.1 GCA_937923375.1 uncultured Leucothrix sp. | reverse complement strand
AGGAAGCCGTGGATAGCTGGTTTTTCAGTTATCGGTGCAATCAGTATTTTCAGCCTGTGGTTTTTACAACCTGGCGCTGAAACTACCAGCGTAATCCTAGGATTATTGGCATTTTCTGTTGGCTTAATCTGTTTTGAGTTTGCAGCGGTATTTAACAACGCCATGATGCCTGACTTAGTACCGCGCTCAGAGTTGGGCATGTTATCCGGTAGCAGCTGGGCATTGGGCTATGTCGGCGGCTTACTCTGCCTTATTCTTATGCTAGGTTTTATGGTGGGTGGCCCCGAATCTGGAAAAACTATACTTGGAAGCGCCCCAATCTTTGGACTCGAGACAACAACACATCAAGGGGACAGAGCAAGTGGCCCGTTGACGGCCATCTGGCTTATAGTGTTTATCATTCCATTATTGTTATTCACGCCCGACCAAAAGCGGCGGGAGAAAGTCTCAGGGTCAGTAAAGAAAAGCCTGCAATCGCTGTGGCAAAGCATTCGAGGCCTACCGAAAAAACGCAGTCTGTTCGCCTTCTTAACCTCCAGCATGCTGTACCGTGATGCACTAAATGGATTGTATGCCTTTGGCGGAATTTATGCGGCTGGCGTGATGCAATGGAGCATTATTTATATCGGCATCTTCGGCATTATCGCCAATATAACAGGGGCCATCGGCGCATGGCTTGGTGGCCATGCCGACAGTCGATTTGGTTCCAAAGCTGTAGTTGTTGCCTGCATCTGGATTTTGATTGCCGCAAGCGTTCTGGTCATTAGTACGGATCAACAACATGTCCTCTGGATAGCAGTAACTAGCAGTACAGGACAGAGTCAACTGCCAGATATTCTCTTCTTCGTTGCTGGTGGACTGATTGGTGCCGCAGGCGGTGCTTTGCAAGCCTCTTCGCGCACATTAATGGTTGACCAGGCAGAGCCAGGTAAAATGACTGAGGCATTTGGTTTATATGCCCTTTCAGGTCGTGCAACCAGTTTCATCGCGCCACTCGCCATCGCATTTATGACTGCAGCATTTGCCAGCCAGCGCATCGGGATTACACCCGTCATCGTGTTGTTTGCAGTTTCATTATTGCTCTTACCCAGAGTTCATTCTCGAACAAGCTAGAGGAAAGTGAGGTTTACAGAAATTGACGATGCTTAAATCCTTTACTAATGAGCCACAAACGGACGACGTTACTGCCGCCTTATTGAATGATGGCGGAGTCATCATTGAGCGCTTGGTCGAAGAAGCTGTTATTGATAAGGTCAGCGAAGAATTACGCCCCCATTTCGATGAGCAAGGCCATAGATTTCAAAATGATTTCAATGGCTACAAAACGTTGCGACTAGGCGGAATATTAGGATTATCCACTACTTCCGCAGAGCTGATTGCACATCCCGATGTGATGAACATTGCCGACGCCATGTTACTGCCGCATTGTGAAAATTATCGCATTGGGAGTTGCACCGCGATTGAAATACACCCCGGTGAAAAAGCCCAAACCCTGCATCGGGATGATGACTTTTATCCCATCCCTATTCCGGGTGTTGAGTTTCAAATTAGCGCGATGTGGGCGCTGGATGATTTCACTATGGAAAATGGTGCCACTCGGGTAGTTACGAAAACGCATCCCGAAAACTCAATGGAGGAAATGAATTCAGCCGATGTTGAGCAGGCTGTTATGCCTAAAGGTTCGGTACTATTTTATCTCGGGTCAACTGTTCACGGAGGCGGTGCAAACCGGTCAGAAGCTCCACGCAAAGGGTTGATTAATACGTACAGTTTAGGTTGGTTGAGGCAGGAAGAAAATCATTATTTGACCATTCCACGCGAGGTCGCAGCTGCCTATCCTGAGCATGTTAGACGGCTAATGGGGTATCAAAGTCATGGAGCTTACTTGGGTGTTTATCCTGGTGATCCTGATGGGAATTGGTTTGATTCTTAACGATTTTTCGCTTAATGGTAGGCCACCTTAGAGATTAGGTTTGATTGATACTGGCGCTGACTCTTTCCTTTAGCCATTCCTTGTCATTACGGGAAAGCCATTTCCCTATTTTTACCAACCCCACACCGAAGGCAATCATCATAAAACCAACCAGAGGAGCAGGCCAAGCGTCCGATGGATTTACTAAAATTGAAGCCCCTTCTGTCAGTACTGAGAACGCCAGAACTCCGAACCAGAAAGTCATGAAAACTTGTACTAAACGATGCATTCGAAATACCCCAGAAAGAATTGTCCGCCCACCTAATGTAGAAAATGAACCAATCAACATTGGCTTGAATGAATTTTTCATCATTGGTATGACTCGATGAATTTTGACGGTATCACGACTCACGCTCCCTACCATGCCTTCGGATGTCAGATGAGAGAAAACACTATTGCCCACATTTGCATCCAGACGTTTAATCGCTTCCTCAATGGGCACATCAAAGGTTAGTTCGACCTGTTCCGTTCTGTACAAGAACTCACTAATTTTTTTCATGATACTCATTGTTTGATCCTAACCACGACACTGGTATTTATTCAAAACAGTAACACATACTTTTACAGATTCGGTTGACTGGTGTTTAGATGAACAGGGACTATGACCAACGCATAAGTTTGGTACTAAAAAGGTAGGGATGTATATATTGAAACAACTGAGAGAAGGCATGAAGCTTTCATGGTGGCCGGAGGCAGAATCGAACTGCCGACACGCGGATTTTCAATCCGCTGCTCTACCAACTGAGCTATCCGGCCATGAAAGAGGCGCTATTAAACCGTTTTAACCTATAACTGTCAACCAGCTTATCCGCTT